>DAOOWO010000400.1:0-2285 GCA_035371225.1 Bacteroidales bacterium
TTGTTGAATCCCCGCAATTTTATGGCACTGATAACTCTTTTGGTGGATAAAGGAAATTCGGCTTTCGACATCCAGTCATAATACGAAGGTTCTTTCTGGAAGACTTCCTCCACCGGTTTTCCTTTGTGCTTGCCAAAGTTAAAAACTTCCACCTTATTTTCATTGTAAACAATATGCCCCACCAGGTCTACATTCTCTGTTTTAAAGGAAAAATCATGAAGAGCCTGAACATCATTGACGATGGGTTTGGTGATTCTGCCATTTCCGTCGTCGAAATCAACATCTTTATACATATCGAGTTGTGCTAACAACACATCGTAAGTTGCCATGGTATCAGCTTCCGCTGAATGTGCATTTACTATTTCTTTGCCGCAATAAAATTTATATGCTCCCCGCAATGTACGGGGTTCCATCCGATGAAAGATATTCTGTACATCAATAAATCGTCTTCCAGTGAGGTTAAACTCTATTCCTGCACGTAAAAATTCCTCTACTAATAAAGGGATGTCATATTTGTTGGAATTATAACCAGCTAAATCGCAATTTTCAAGGTAGTTATTTAATTCATGGGCAATTTGAAGGAATGTGGGACAATCTTTCACATCTTCATCAGAAATACCGTGAATGGCGGTAACCATTGGCGGAATAGGAATGGTTGGGTTGATGCGCATGGTCCTGATATCGCGGTTGCCATCAGTATTTTCACGGATGATGCATATTTCAACAATACGATCGGTGGCAATATTCAAACCGGTTGTTTCGATATCGAATACCGCAAGAGGTTTGTTCAGTTTTAATTTCATGGTTTATTTTTTTGTGAGCCGGAATGCTTGTGTTATCTGTGCGGCGGGAATTTCCCTGTCGGCAATTTTTATGGTCTCGGTCAGTTCCTGATAGCCTTCGCAGTTTATTTTTACTTCAAACTCTCCCGGGGGAAGAATAATGATAAATCTGCCGGTAACCTTGTTGGGCTTATAGGTACCTATCAATCCTTTGGAGGCATTATCATGAACCAGGATAGAAGCCTCAGGGCCTTTCTCCAATTTTTTTTGCGCGATAGCAAGGTTTTGTTTAAAAACTTTGGCCAGAGAATCGCTGATGCCATTTTGAATGATATACGTTGAGTCGGAAACTTCTTTCAGGCTGTCGGCTAATGATTTCGCCGACTGGTAAAAGTTCTCAAAGATATTCAGGGAGTCTGACTCCACCATACTGCCGACAAATGTCGTATAAGCCGGTTTTACGTTGTTAAAGATGACACGGTAGATATCCAGGTTTCCGTAGGTATCTTTTCTTAAGGCCGACACATATGCATACCTGCCTGATCCGGTGAAAGAAATAGTGGTATTGTCTTCGGGAGTGTTTATCGGGTAGCCGATATTAACGGGTTCTGAAAAGGTGTTGTCTTCTTTGTTCCAGGTAGTTTTAAAAATATCAAACCCTCCCATGCTGTTGTGTCCCATTGAGGCAAAATACAGGGTTTTACCGTCTGGCGCTATGTAAGGATAATCTTCATCGTAAGGCGTGTTGACTTCTTTACCGATATTTTTTGGAGCGCCCCACTGCCCTGATGGCAGCAGTTTGGCCATATAGATGTCACTTCCGCCCAGGCTTTCTTCCCTGGCCGAGGCGAAGAAAAGAGTTTTTTTGTCGTTGGAAATTGTTACGGAGGTAGCGCTTGATTTGGAAGTATTAATATTGGGACCCAGTACAGTGAACCTCTGAAAACTTTTCCCTTCTTTGACAGTCATTGCGGCCTGCATTTTTGCATCCAGATTATCCAGAAAAGCAAACAGGTAAGAGCCGTCGGCAGATAAGCCGCACGATTCTTCCACCAAAGGGGTATTTATGGTGGTTACCATTCTTTTTGACTTTTCCCACATGCCGTATTTGTTTTCGGCATAAAAAATATCCGAGGTGTAATATCCGTCGTAATCCAACAGGTTACCAATGTTGCCCTGACGTTTGGATGAAAAATAAATTACCGTTTCTTTTTTGTTTACGTAGGGATTATAATCAGGATAAGCGGAGTTGATGCGGGCGCCGGCATTTTCAAAAGTGACGTTAACCGGATTTTTAATAAGTTCCATTGCATTCTCGCACATTTCAATCTGCCGTTCGAGGGGTATATAGTTCAGGTCTTTATTGTTGCTGATAAGTTTTTTAAACTGATGGAAGCATTCTATAGCTTCTTCGAAACGATAGGCCACCATGTAGGCAACTCCGAGCTGGTACATGGCCTCAGGGTCGTATTCTTTCTGACGGGTTACTTCTTCCAGAAAAAA
>DAOOWO010000401.1:0-2275 GCA_035371225.1 Bacteroidales bacterium
ACCTCAGTGGATATTCTTTATGACAGTACTTACCTGATAGGGGGCGCTACCAATAGTTTCGGATATGGCGATTACGACGGGTATGTCCTGAATCTGGGCCGGAATGGCGACACTATCTGGACTAAAACTTACGGAGAAGATAAAGAAGACATCATCTACAGCATAAAACAGACTCCTGATTCGGGATTTGTGTTTGTGGGTTCGACCAGGAGTTATAATGCCATTCAGCACGAAAACTGGCTGATGAGATTTGATAAAAACCATCATTATTGGTGGAGGCTACCTGAGTTTTGGGATATAGGCCCGGGCGATGATATGGTTTACGATGTGTTTATCGATGATTCATCGCGGTACATACTTACCGGATACACCACGGGAGTAGGTATGGGTGGCAAAGAAGTGCTAATGCTTGTAATGGGCGATGGGGATGTTTTTCATTGCAGCCTCACGGATGGTTCGGCTAATGATGAGAGTGGAAATCAGGTAATTCAATCTGCTGACGGCGGCTATGTTATTGTGGGCAGCACCCAGGGTATAGGCCCCGGCTTGTCGAATATTTACCTGCTTAAAACCGGCAACAATTGCTATTTTACGCAAACACCGGAGCATATTCTTGCAATAAATGAACACGCCACGGCACTGTCAGAAAAGTCCATGTACATTACGCCAACCCTGTCGGGCGGAAAATATAACATAATCATCAATGAGCCTTTATTCTCAGAAGGATTCATCATTATGGTTTACGATATCATGGGCCGCCTTATCGTTTCCGGAAACATGAATAACGCCGCGATGCAGGCCTTTCCCATAGATATTTCAGCCGCCGCTGACGGCCTGTATTTTATTGAAGTTTTGACCAAACAAACCCGTAGCACTTTTAAAATAGTGAAATCCGGAAAATAACAGGTAAATATGTGTAAATCAGTCATTAATACAAAATACGAAGTAATAATTACTGCCTTCCTGTTTTTTGTACTGAATTTCTTCCTGAAAATTTTGTTTGTTTCGGCCAACGACATAGCACTGGACGAGCCTTTCAGCATCTATTACGCCCAAATGGACCTGGCTTCGGTATTTACTATGCTAAAAACAGAAAACAATCCTCCACTTCATTTTTTATTATTACACTATTGGATAAAAGCTTTTGGCATCAGCCCTTTGTCGGTGCGGTTTTTATCGGTACTCTTCAGTGCGCTCACGGCCCCTGTAATTTACCTCATTGGGCAAAGATTTTTCTCAAAACAAACCGGACTAATTGCAGGGTTTGTTTTCACACTTTCGTTTTTCCACATGTATTTTTCGCACGAAGCAAGAGTTTACCCTGTTTTTGTTTTTCTTTCAAGCCTTAGTCTTTTTTATTTTCTTTCGGTTGTCAACCGTCCTGATAACTGGAAACCATACATTGCCTTGCTGGTTGTGAATATACTGCTGGTGTATTCGCATTATTTCGGTTTTTTCGTGGTGGCAACTGAGTTTGTTTGTGTTTTTTGGTTAGGGAACTTCAGCAGGATATGGAAAAAAATATTGGTAGTGTTTATTTTACTGATGCTGGCATATATTCCCAATGCCCTGATTTTGTGGCAGCGTTTTAGCATATCCGTTGAGCAGGGTACGTGGGTGAGGCAACCGGAATTTACAGAACTATACGGGAACCTGAACCGCTTTATGAATTCAAGGATGGTGATGGCGGCTATGCTTGTTATCGCAGTGATTTATATAGTGTTGCTTATACGCAATAAACAGTTTTCCCATAAGATAAAAGCATTTTTTCGCACTCCTTCCTCCCGAATCCTATTGATTTGGTTTGTATTTCCATACCTGACTATGTTCTTTTTATCTTTTTGGGCACCAATGTTTCTCGACAGGTATATTATTTATATTTCCATCAGTTTTTATTTGCTGATAGCGCTGTTTCTAGCCACATTCACCCAGTACAAACATGTAAAACTAGTAAGTACAATTGTCTTGTTACTTCTTATGGCTTTAAATCTCAATCTGGCCCCCGACAACAACCGAAGGGTGGAGCAACTTGTTCAGACAGTGAATGAGCTCAGGACTCAGCACCCGCAATCTATCATTATCATTTCGCCGGAATACAGCCACCTGGAATTCACCTATCATTACAATATTGATTACTTTAAGGATTATAAAAATACCAAAGCTCTGTTAAAGGCAGATGGGATTTTCCCTATGCGTGGTCTTACTTCAACGGATAAAATGAACATAAAAAACAAAGAGGTGATATTCGTAGATTGCGGTACTGACTTTGCTTTTG
>DAOOWO010000402.1:0-2264 GCA_035371225.1 Bacteroidales bacterium
ACGGTGCTCGCGGGTGGAGGCAGGCTCGTAATAGTTATAGCCATTGTAGAGCATAAAAATGAGAGTTTTTTTGTCGGCGGTAGACTCCATCCTTCCTTTTTCGGCAAGAGTAACATTGTTGTTTCCCGTCGCATCGGTATGATCGTATATCATCACATCCTGTATGTCGGCACCGTTTTTATCTTTTTTACCAATTCGAATAACATAACCCTCCAACTCATTGTAAAAAATTCCTTCGTTGATATTCAGTGCAGGTTTTTTTTCGCGGATATCAAATAAAAGGACACCGTATTTCAGGTTGGCGATGGGCAGTATGTTATTGGAAAAATAAAAAGCAAGCCCACTAAGCAACACAATAAACACTACCAGGGGCATCAGCGCCTTGCTAAAAGAAATGCCTGCTGCCTTAATAGCCACCAATTCATAATGTTCGCCCAGGTTGCCAAAGGTCATCAGCGAAGCCAGCAAAACCGCCAGCGGCAGGGCCATAGGCACAAATGTTGCTGACGCATAAAACATCAATTCGGCCAGAACATACCATTCAAAGCCTTTGCCCACCATATCGTCTACATACTTCCACAAAAACTGCATCAGCAGTATAAACAATGCAATGAAAAAAGTCAGCACCATGGGCCCCATAAAGGATTTCAGCACAAACCTGTATATCTTCTTCATTACTTGTTTTTATACAAAAATAGCTTTTTATACAATAATATTTTTAACTGCAGCTACTATCTGCAGCATGGCATATTATTTTACCAATGTCATCTCGTCAATAAGCCGGTGTGCCCCGGCATATTTGTCAATAATAAAAAGGCAATACCGGATATCAACCGAAATATTCCTGCACATAGCCGGTTCGAATATAATATCACTCATAGTGCCCTCCCATACCCTATCGAAATTGATGCCTATCAGTTGTCCGTCGGCATTTAATACCGGACTGCCCGAATTGCCTCCGGTAGTATGATTGGTGGCAACAAAAGCCACATGCATACTCCCGTCAGGATCGGCATACATTCCATAGTCTTTATTGTTATACAGATCTTTGAGTTTGTTGTTTACAGTATAATCATAAATGGTGGAATCTTCTTTTTCAATGACGCCTTTCAGCGTGGTAAAATAGTTATATTGTACGGCATCCCGGGGGTTGAAGCCGGCTACCTGGCCGTAGGCAACACGCAAAGTCATGTTGGCGTCGGGATAGAATTTCTTTTCGGGCTGCATTTCCATCAATCCCTGCATATAAAGTCGATAAAGTTCATCAGACTGATCCTGAAATTCCTGATATTTTGAGTAAATCGTGTTCCTGTAAATTTCATAAATGCTCATAGCCAGGATATAGGCCGGATCTTTGGCAATTTCTTTTGCTTTGGAAGGTTTATAATTTTTAAGGACTTCATTAACCTTTTGTTCATCAACCATAAAAGATTGAGCAAAGAGGTCGTCGGCATATTTTTTAAAATCTCCTTTATAGGCTTCTCCTACCCTGGCAACTTCTGCAGGCATCAATTCCTGACCAGGACCCTTGTAATAAATTTCCATCAGCGCGGCCACTACCTCATGGTCGATACGGCTGTCATAATTCTTGAAAAATCCGTCCGATGCAAGTTTTATACGTTCCAGTATTTTGTTGATACCATCATCGTTCTGTTTCTTGTTCTGACTGCTTTTTACCAATGCTTCATAGTTTGCGGCATAACGCACAATTTCCATTCCCAGGCCAACTTCAAACACATAATCGGCAGCAAGGTTATAAATTCCGTAATTTTTATACAACTCTTCAAACTTATCGATGAGCCGGTCGTATTTTTTTTGTTTATCGGGATTGGCTTGGTACCATTGAATAAACTTTTGTTCCAACTCCTGTTTTTGAGTTATGATATTAGTTCTGACAACCCCCTTGCTTTCCCCTATCATTTTCTTATGATAGTTTTCCACGCTGGCCAGTTTTGACGAATATTGTATGCGTGTCTTTTTACTCTGCGCCATGTATCTGTTATACACTTCCATCCGTTTTCCCCTGGCTTTTATAGCGGCGGGATTTTCGTAATTCACTATCCTATCTACTGCATAGGAAACCAGATATTCGTTGGTAGTGCCGGGATATCCGAAAATAAAGGTAAAATCGCCGGGTTTCACACCTTTTAACGATACCGGAAGATGATAAGGCGGTTTGTAAGGCACGTTGTCCTTAGCATATTTGGCGGGCTGGTTATTGCTATCGGTGTAAATGCGGAACACCGAAAAATCGCCGGTATGTC
>DAOOWO010000403.1:0-2255 GCA_035371225.1 Bacteroidales bacterium
TGCTCTTAACAATATTAAAAAGCATGCCAGAGAAGGATTCAACCTTTGCGACAGCGTTCATTGCCAGCTTTACCTTGGCCGCTGTAAAACAAATGAGATTCTTGCCGCCACCTTCAAAACTGCCGGAGATGTTATTGTTGACAAAGATAATAAGATGATCTCTGCTGCTTTTCATGCCAATTCGGGAGGTCAGACAGTCAACTCCGAAGATATCTGGAAAATACCCACTTCATACCTGAAATCCGTGGCGGATACTTTTTCGCTGCAGATGATGGGCGCTGCCTGGGAGGAAAAAATCCTACAGACCAACTGGCTCGACTATTTGTCCACCCGCTTCAATTATCCGGTTGACGATCCTGCTAAAAAAAATTATGCGCTGAATTTCAAACAGGATAAACGCATGGTTTACTTCAGCGACAGTATACCCCTGTCAGTCATAAGGTACGATCTTGGCTTGAAATCTACCTGGTTTTCGATATCCCCTTCAGGATCCAATGTTCTCATTAAGGGGAAGGGCTATGGTCATGGCGTTGGACTCAGCCAGCAGGGCGCTATCCGAATGGCTCAATTAGGCTACAACTACCTTGATATCATCAAGTTTTATTATAAAGATGTGGAGGTAGTCAATTATGACGAATTGAATATTAAGTAATCCATGTTTTGGAACAAATACCCGATTGCCAGGATACTCATACCTTTTTTGTCCGGAATAGCTATCGCCCTTTGCCTTGAGCTGAGTTTTCCTGTCCCTATTCTGGCGTTTGTGGTTCTTACAGGCTCGATTTCTGTTGTGGTAATTGTTTTTCAGAAAAAGCTGAGTTACCGCATGCGATGGCTTACCGGAATAATGTTTACATTGTTTTTTTTTCTGGCGGGTTATCAGTTGACGGTTATCAAAAGTATACAGAACAACCTAACTCATTACAGCCGCTACTTAGCTGAAGAAAATTATGTGCTTGCCCAATTGTGTGAACCGGTTCAGGTAAGAGAAAAAGTATGTAAGTGCATTGTGGAAATAAAGGAAGTGCGGGATAGTGCGCGCTCCTACCGATCCAGTGGTAAAGCTGTTATTTATTTGGAAAAGGATTCCTTGTCCGCCAAACTGAAATATGGCGATGAGATTTTTTTTATGAGTCATTTTGCCGAAGTCCCGCCGCCCATGAATCCCGGTGAATATAACTATAAGGGGTACCTGAAATACCGTTTGGTGGATTACAGTGCCTATGTAAAGAAAGACCGGTGGAAAATGATTGCCGAGGGTAAGGGAAATATCATCAGCGGCTTTGCATACAACCTCCGCGAAAAACTTCTTCAGATCCTGAAGAATAACGGTCTGCAGGGTAACGAATTTGCAGTAATTTCGGCTTTGCTGGTAGGATATACTGATAATCTCGACCCCGATCTGATACGCGATTATCAGGGTACAGGGGCAATCCATATTCCTAGTGTTTCAGGCCTTCATGTGGGATTATTTTTATTGTGCTGAATTTTTTATTGCAGTTTTTTGATAGAACAAAATATGGGCGCCTGCCCAAGGCAATATTGCTGCTGGTTTTTATCTGGTTCTATGCCGTGCTTACCGGTATGTCGCCGTCGGTCATGCGTGCCACCGCCATGTTTAGTTTCGTGATAATGGGTAAAGCCCTGCGCCAGCCTCCGGCAATATACAACACCATGGCGGCCTCGGCCTTGGTATTGTTGATGTTCGACCCCTATATGATTGCGGCCGTGGGCTTTCAGTTATCTTACCTGGCGGTATTGGGCATTGTGGCTTTATATCCGGCTATCAGCAAAGTATGGACACCGAAATACTGGCTGTCGCGGCAGATATGGTCGTTGGTGGCCGTTTCGCTGGCCGCACAACTGGTTACGTTTCCTTTGTGCCTGCTGTATTTTCATCAGTTTCCAAATTATTTTCTGCTAACCAATATCATTGCAACCCCATTGTCTGGATTAGTCATTTATCTTGGCATAGCCGTATTGATTTTTAATTTTATTCCCTGGTTTGCCATGATATTGGCAAAAGTCCTGTCTTTTTCACTGATTACCCTTAACGGATCTATCTCCTTTATCGAAAGTTTGCCTTTCTCGGTTACCAGGTACATATCTGTTACCTTTATTGAAATGCTGCTGGTATATGCCATTATACTGTCGTTGTGTGTGTTTATTATGCGGCGAAACAACAAGGCCTTTATTGGGGCGGCAGCTTTTCTGCTGCTTCTGGTTATTTCTGTTACCGTAAGGAACTATAATGC
>DAOOWO010000404.1:0-2251 GCA_035371225.1 Bacteroidales bacterium
ATATAATGGTATAATTTCTTTTTTATTTGCTTTACCGGTTTTTGCTCAAAATAACAACAATGGGGTTGGCGCCTTAAATTCAGAAATAGAGGCATTGAAAAAAGACACGGGTTTAAAAAATGCTTCCTGGAGCCTTTATGTGGCCGAAACCGAAACCGGAAATCCTGTATGCAGCCATAATGCCGATGTGGTACTGGAGCCGGCCTCGGTCATGAAAATTGTAACCACTGGAGCCGCACTTTCGTTGTTGGGGGCTTCCTACGCTTTTGAAACCAGGTTGGAATACTCGGGAACTGTCGACACAATGGGAACCCTGCATGGCAACCTTTTTATTACCGGAGGTGGCGATCCTACTATAGGCTCAGGCCGTTTCAACAGTTCTGTCAGTTCCGATACCGTTTTCAAAGAGTTTTATCATGCAATGCGACAAAATAATATACGACGAATCAATGGCTACATCGTTGGCGACGCTTCGGTTTTCGGGGAAAATCCGGCGGCGGGCAGTTGGCTCTGGGAAGACATTGGAAATTATTTTGCTTCCGGGGCTTATGGTATAAATATTTATGAAAATTGTTACCGCTTGTATTTTGATGCAGGAACCACTGTTGGCAGCCGGGCAGAACTTGCCAGAATGAAACCGGTGATGGATGAACTGACTTTTATTAATAATGTTACAACGGCCGGGCCGGGCACTGGAGATAATGTGATTATTTACGGACAACCATATACGCCGCTCAGGATGTTGGAAGGTACAGTACCGCTGGGAAAATCGGATTTTGATGTGGATGGGTCTATACCCGACCCGCCGCGATATTTTGTTCAACAGTTTGCCTCATACCTGAATAATCAAGGTGTCAAAATTGAAAAGTCATTCACCACCGACAGGGAGATGAAGTGGAAAAATCAAAGCGATACTGCTGCACGAAATATAATTGCTAAACATATTTCACCGCCAATCAGTGAAATTATTATTCCAACCAATTTGAAAAGCATCAATCTTTTTGCCGAAGCTATGTTAAAAGCCTGTGGAATAAAAAAGAAAAGCGACGGTTCGGAGAAGGCCGGGATAGAAGCTGTTAAAAATTTTTGGTTGTCAAAAAACGTAAATCTTAGCGGGTTCGAGATGGAAGATGCCTGCGGATTATCGCGAAAAAATAAAATAAGCACGCGGCAACTGACAGAAATGCTGCGCGTGATTACCAAAGAAAAGTCTTATAAGATTTTTTGTTTGTCGCTTCCGGTGGCAGGACAATCCGGCGGAATTGCATCTATGCTCAAAAATACTGTGGCCGAAAGAAACCTCATCGCAAAAACCGGCAACATGGATAAGATTAAATCCTATGCTGGTTATGTTACCAATGCTGCAGGCAAGAAACTTGCATTTGCCTTGATTTTTAACAATTATACATGTTCTAATGCAGCAATAAAACAAATTGCTGAAAAACTTTTGCTTTTGATTTCGCAAACCCACTAGGCCGATTTGGTTTTTTCTGTCGTTTTGTCATTATTATGTGTCATGGTTTTTACACTTACGGGGGAAATTATGACATATTTTCCCAAAAAAATGATTAAGTTGTATTGGCATAAAGCTTGACTATTGCTGTCAAAACCAAATTGAACAAATCAGAAAGGAAAAAATAAAATGGGAAAAATTATTGGAATAGATTTAGGTACCACCAACTCATGTGTGGCCGTAATGGAAGGTAACGAACCTGTTGTAATTCCTAACAGTGAAGGAAAGCGTACCACCCCTTCGATCGTTGCTTTTACAGCTAATGGTGAACGCAAGATTGGCGATCCTGCAAAACGTCAGGCCATCACCAATCCGCAAAATACCGTTTACTCAATCAAATGTTTTATGGGCGAGACATTCGACCGTATGTCAAAAGAGATAAACCGTGTTTCTTTCAAAGTGGAACGTGGCGAAAATAATACCCCCCGGGTAAAGATCGTTGACAGGTTATACACTCCACAGGAAATTTCTGCCATGGTGTTGCAGAAAATGAAAAAAACGGCTGAAGATTACCTCGGGCAGGAAGTTACGGATGCTGTTATCACAGTTCCTGCTTATTTTAGCGATTCTCAGCGCCAGGCTACCAAAGAAGCCGGCGAAATTGCAGGGCTGAATGTAAAGCGTATCATCAATGAGCCTACTGCTGCTGCTCTGGCATACGGACTCGATAAAAAAACTGTGGACCTGAAAGTAGCCGAATATGACCTTGCCGGTGGAACTTTTCATATCTCTATACTC
>DAOOWO010000405.1:0-2228 GCA_035371225.1 Bacteroidales bacterium
GATTCCTTATAACAAAAATGCAAAACAACTGCTTTTCAACTCCGCGGCAGGCCATCAGCCAGCAGAACAAGTGTTCGGGCCCGGCAAGGAGTTCAGCAATGCTGTCCGTATAGACAATAACGATGAATTGTTCAGGGCACAAAAAATGTTTGCGGAAATAACCTTTAAAAAATGGGATTACAAGCTTGCCGTATCTCCAAATGTTTTGTTCGTGACGGCAGTGAGTTACCCCGGACGTACCAATGCTTTTTACAAAGTTTTCCGCCTCGACTACCTTCCACGTCCATCTCCCAGCCAATGGAATGAATATTCCTACACGCTGATACTGCCGAAAATTGAAGAAAATGTCTTTGACATGAGCATGTATATCTGGAACAATGCATCAGAATCCTTTAAACTGAAAGACCTAATTATAAAAATATATAAAACCCGATGATACAGGCATATCTCAACCAGTAATAATTTCTTACGTAAAAGAAACGGGTAGCTGTTTTATCAGATGATATTTGGGAATAGGTTGATTATCATTGATTTATTGTTGAAAAATGTCGTTAAAAATATTTTCTTTCTTTATCTGAAATTTTTGTAACTTTGCAAACTCTTTTTGAACCGTCAATGCTATGATAAATATTACTTTACCCGATAATTCAGTCCGGCAATATAACGAAGGTGTTACCGGTCTCGATATAGCCCTCAGCATCAGCGAAGGCCTGGCACGCAATGTACTTGCAGCACAGGTAAATGGCGAAGTATGGGATGCTACCCGCCCTATACCTCACGATGCCCGAGTAAAACTGTTAACATGGAACGATACCGAAGGCAAAGCCGCCATGTGGCACTCTTCGGCTCATTTAATGGCAGAAGCTATTGAAGCGCTCTTCCCCGGAACAAAATTTGGTATAGGCCCCGATATAGAAAATGGGTTTTACTATGATATTGACACCGGCGACCGCATGATTACCGAAGCCGATTTTAAGGCTATTGAAGATAAAATGCTTGAATACGCCAAAGAAAATCAGCCAATAGTGCGCAAAGAAATTTCCAAACAGGGCGCAATAGATTTGTTTACCCAAAAAGGTGATGAATACAAGCTGGAACTTATCAGAGAGTTGGCTGATGGCGAGATTACCTTATACGAAAGCGGCCATTTTACTGATCTTTGCCGCGGTCCCCATATTCCTGGCACAGGCTTCATCAAAGCAGTAAAGATTTTGAGTGTTGCCGGTGCATACTGGCGCGGGGATATCAATCGCAAACAACTTACCAGGGTTTACGGCATCACTTTCCCCAAACAAAAGGAACTGCAGGACTACCTGTTCCTGTTGGAAGAAGCCAAAAAACGCGACCACCGCAAGTTAGGTAAAGAACTGGAGTTGTTTACTTTTTCGGCCAACGTGGGACTTGGGTTGCCCTTGTGGTTGCCCAAAGGAACCGCCCTGCGCGAACGTCTTGAGGCGTTTCTGAAAAAAGTGCAGAAGAAAGCTGGCTATGTGCAGGTAATGACACCGCATATCGGCAATGTGAACCTGTATAAGACATCCGGGCACTTCCAGAAATACGGCAAAGATTCTTTCAGGCCTATTTCCACGCCGGTAGAAGGCGAAGAGTTCATGCTGAAACCCATGAACTGCCCTCATCATTGTGAGATTTACAACTGCAAACCCCGTTCATACAAAGACCTTCCTTTCAGGGTGGCCGAGTTTGGAACGGTTTACCGCTATGAACAAAGCGGTGAGTTGCACGGCCTCACCCGCGTACGCGGATTCACACAGGACGATGCTCACATATTCTGTACTCCGGATCAGGTAAAGCAGGAGTTTGTTGGTGTGATCAATATCGTGATGCAGATTTTCAGAGCCTTGGATTTTAAGGAGTGGACTGCACAAATCTCACTGCGCGACCCCAATGATAAAGAAAAATACATTGGCAGCGACGAAAACTGGGACAAAGCCGAACGTGCTATCCTCGAAGTGGTGGAAGAAAACAAAATCAATGGTGTTGTAGAATTGGGCGAAGCTGCTTTCTACGGTCCAAAACTCGATTTTATGGTGCGCGACGCCCTGGGCCGTAAGTGGCAACTGGGCACCATACAGGTTGATTATAACCTGCCTGAACGTTTCAACCTGGAATATATAGGAAACGACAACCAGAAACACCGCCCTGTGATGATCCACCGTGCACCCTTCGGATCCATGGAACGTTTTGTTGCCGTATTACTGGAACACTGC
>DAOOWO010000406.1:0-2223 GCA_035371225.1 Bacteroidales bacterium
AATATTGTTAAGAGCATAAGTACGACAGGTAATAGCCTGCACCAAATAAAAATCATTATCCTTTACGCTGCCACCGCCCTCGGACTGCACGACACCAGCCACATAATTCTCAAGCTCCACCTGGTTGATGATCACAAAATAGCCATCCTCAACCGAAATCTGAAGATTATCGTCGTAATTGCGTTCCTTGACATTGTAATTGCCCGGCTTTATTTTAAAATTGTTAAGCAGTCCGCTACCACTGATATTCAGAGAAGTAAAACTTCCGGTTTTCACATTGGCATTATAAACCAAAATGGAATCGCTGGCAACTTTAAAGGTAATGGTTTGATTTCGCAGAATATCACAAATTTTTTTATCCGCATCAAACACCGAATACTTACCCGACAATGGTGTAAAATTGAAGGTATTTATTCGATATCCGGTAAAAATGTGTATGTCAATAAAGGTGCCGCCACAGGCAATTTCTGCTACCAGCAGGGAAACAATAAAAATGGAAACTCTGAAAAATCTCATCACAACGGGCTTTTTATGCTAATCTGTCTTTTTACAAAAATATTATTAATTTAATACATGGGGTAAATAAAGTTGTTTGTTTTGATAACAGCAGTATGTTAAAAACCTTTGAATTCGGGAACTGCAGACAAATAACAATTTTTATTAGTGATGCCCATGTTCATTTTCTTTTTTTTGTTTCAGGCTACCTTCAAAGATGTCGAACTTTACAAATTTACATTCCAGCGGGCCATTAAACAGGGTTATTTTTTTTCCTGGTTTTAATCCGATAAACTTCAGGGCATCAAAATGAGAGCTGATAATCCATGCCTGGTATCCGGCGCAGTGATTTTTCAGTGTATCGCCGATATCCTTGTATAGCTGGATAATATCTTCTGGTTTTATTCGTTCGCCGTAAGGCGGATTGGTGATAATCATTCCTTTTTCGGCAGGAAATCTGAACTCCCTGAAATCGCATTCCGTAAGATGAATATCTTTATGCAGCCTGGCCGACCTAAGGTTCTCCGCGGCAGCTTTTAAGGCTACCCCCGAATTGTCGGAGCCGACAATCTCGCACTCAAACTCGGCAATACCATCATCGGCAGAATCTTTCACCTCCTGCCACAGAGAATCATCAAAGTCGTTCCACTTTTCAAATCCAAAGGATTTCCGGTAATAACCTGCCGGGATATTGCCGGCTATCATGGCAGCCTCGGTGAGTATTGTTGCCGAGCCGCACATAGGATCGTACAGATTGGTTTTTTTATCCCAGCCGCTCAGCAATACCATGCCAGCCGCCAGCACCTCGCTCATCGGGGCCAGGCCTTGTTTTACCCGGTATCCCCTGCGGTGCAGCGATCCCCCCGAACTGTCGAAGGAAACCGAACACTCATGCCCGCGGATATGTAAATGTATTTTTACGTCAGGGTTTTCGAGATCCACCGACGGACGGCGTTTGAACTTATCACGGAAATAATCAGCTATTGCATCCTTGCACAACAAGGACACATAATGTGAATTGGTAAAAAAAGTATCCGACATCACCGTATCAATGGACATAGTTTTATCAGGATTAAAATATTCCGCCCATTCAAACTTCTTTATCAGATCGAAAAACTGCTCCTTATCACGAAATTTAAAATCAAGAACCGGCATAAGAATATGCAGGGCAGTACGGCAGGTATAATTGGCAGCATACATCTCGCGCAGGCTGCCCCTGAACGACACAGCGCGGGTAAGCACCTGTATGTCTTTGGCACCGGCATCTTTCAGTTCGGCTGCCAGCAGCTCTTCCAGGCCATATTGGGTTTTTGCTATAAAAAGTTGATTATCGTTCAATTTTTTTCTGCAAAGATAAAAAAAGTAAGGGACGGTAAAAGATTATAGCATCAATCAGCATAAATACAAGATTAACTTAGTACCATCTTTTTAATTTTTATACTTTTGTTATCTTCAACATCCAGAGGACGCTCCGTTATGAAAATTTTAATTGCCGAAAACATCAGGATTTCCGGGAGCAGCAGGAAGGCCAGCCGGCTGTCCTGCATCTGGCTGCCGAACAGCGCGGTGATGCCGACGCCGAGGCCATAGCCGATCAGGCCGACCACGATCGCCTGCAACAGCACCATCCGCACCAGGATGCCGCCGCCGAGCCCCATCGCCTTGAGCGCGGCATATTGCGGCAGGTTCTCGCGGACGAAGTTGAAGAAGCTCTGGCCGGCGACGGCG
>DAOOWO010000407.1:0-2210 GCA_035371225.1 Bacteroidales bacterium
GGTACTATTCACGCGCTGCAGGAAATTGTGCCCACCATGAACGATATTTTTATTGCTAAAGTAAATGCCGATATTAACCTTAATTATTCATCTTCCGGCCTAACAGAATAATGCTTATGAACAAAATTTCCATCATAATAAAACGGGAATATCTGTCGAGGGTTAAGAAAAGATCTTTTCTTGTAATGACCATACTGGGACCGATGCTGATGGCCGCAATGATGATTGTTCCTTACTATGTTACCAAACTCGACAAAGAACAACAGGTTATCGAAGTTCTGGATGAAACAGGTATCTATTACAAGATGGGAAGCAACGAAACGATAAAATTTGATTATGTTTATTCCGACCTGGAATCGGCCATTGCCAATTTTGACGGCAACAAATATTCTGCGCTGTTGTATATCCCCAAGCCGGACATGATAGAGCCTACCAACGCAATCTTGTATTATTCGGATAAACAACCAGGCAATACGGTTACTTCCTATATCAAAGATAAAATGAAATATATCTATGAGAACAGGAAGCTTATGGAATTATACGGGATAGATAAAAAGCAAATTGATGATGCAAAAGTTCGTATCAATATTAATTCGCAAAACATCGAAACCGGAGAAACCAATCTGCCGATAGCCACCACCATCATGGGAATTTTTGCCGGATTCCTGATATATTTTGCCATTTTTATGTACGGCAACCAGGTGATGCGTGGTGTAATAGAAGAAAAAACCAACCGGATAGTTGAGATCATTGTATCATCGGTCAAGCCTTTTCAACTGCTGTTGGGAAAGATTATCGGCATCGCTCTTGTAGGCTTAACGCAATTTATGTTGTGGATTGTGCTTACTTTGTCGTTGGTGGCGGTATTTCAGTTATCTGTCGGAGCGAAGGATATGGTTTCAAAACAAAATACCGAAATTGTGCAGCAGGGTAATGTACTGGTTCCTGAGAACCCCACGGCAGCGCCTGCTCAGGATTACGACGATGAAAACATCAGGTCGCTGGTGAAGAGTATTGGCGATTACAATTATACGCTTATAATTTTTTCTTTCTTTTTCTTCTTTTTATTCGGATACCTGTTGTATGCAGCCTTGTTTGCGGCCATAGGCTCTGCTGTTGACAATGAAGCCGACACGCAGCAGTTTATGCTGCCTATAACCATCCCGCTGATATTGGCTTTTATTCTCGCCCAACCTATCATTGAAAATCCTCAGGGCCCGGTAGCATTCTGGTTTTCCATCATTCCGCTGACTTCACCCATTGTCATGATGATCAGAATTCCTTTTGGTGTCCCGGTTTATGAACTTATTCTTTCTATGGTGCTGCTGGTGCTTGGTTTTTTAGCCTGCACCTGGCTGGCCGCCAAAATTTACCGTACAGGTATTTTGATGTATGGCAAAAAAGTTAGTTACCGCGAATTGTGGAAGTGGCTGAAGTATTAGGAATAGTGCGACTTAATGCTGTGTTTTCTTATAGATGATTTTTCAGGATTTATAGTCGTTGGATATCTTCGGGTTCAAATCATCTTTTTGGTCGTTCCCTTTTTTTGAATTTGGATGCAGGCTTGTTCCGCAAATTTTGCAATAATTGGCATCGTCATCGTGCTTGTCGTACATGCATCGTGAGCATACCTGGGTGTTGGTTACTTTCTTTTTTCCGATAAGAGTGGCGGTAACAATGCCGGTGGGTACGGCAATTATAGAGTATCCTAATACCATGACCACGCTGGCTAAAAACTGCCCTATGCCTGTGCTGGGCGACAAATCTCCATAGCCAACAGTGGTGAGTGTTACCACAGCCCAGTAAATGGCGGTTGGAATGTCGTCAAATCCGTTTTGTTCGCCTTCAATCAGGTACATCACTGTGCCAATGATGGTTGCCATGGTAAATACAAACAAAATAAACACACTGATTTTTTCACGGTTGCTCCACAATGCCGCGGCAATTGTCCTGCCGGCTTTGATGTAACGACTGAGCTTAAATATCCTGAATATCCTTAACAACCGCAGTGCCCGTATCACAATCATGTTGTGTCCGCCGACAAAGAAAAAATCGAGGTAGGTTGGAAGTAATGCAAGCAAATCGATAACACCATAAATACTGAAGACGTATTTCAGAGGTTTCTCGGTTACCCATATTCTGGCAAGGTATTCGAGGGTGAAAATGATGGTAATGCCCCATTCTAAAACTGTGAGCACACCACCGTATTG
>DAOOWO010000408.1:0-2203 GCA_035371225.1 Bacteroidales bacterium
CATCGCAAATCTTCCTTCGTTAATCGATGTTCGATATTAAAAAGGAAAGAAAAAATGTACGAATAACGAACAAAGATTTTAGATTTTAGAAGTTAAGGACTGCATCGCAAATCTTCCTTCGTTAATCGATGTTCGATATTAAAAAGGAAAGAAAAAAATGTACGAATAACGAACAATGATTTTAGATTTTAGAAGTAAAGGACTACTTCGTAAATCATCATTCGTTGATCGATGTTCGATATTAAAAAGGAAAGAAATAATGTACGAATTATCCTGCCCACTTGTGCTTGGCAGGCGGGGATTACCCTTGCCTGCTGCAAGCTGGGATTTTAGATTTGAAGTGATTACCGGATTACGGCATTTTCTTTTGTCGGCTTGAAGGGTGAACAATTCTCATGATTTTTCAGGTTTGATTTTGTAATCATAAAAAATTTTGGTAAATTTTTTATCCCATCCTTGGGTCGGGGTAAATCGGCAGTTTGGCCATTTTTTCTACTTCTATACCCGGAAATCCATAGTCTTCCACCACTTTACCCTCTATCAGGTACACGCCGTTGCCTCCAAAAGGATATTTTTTAAGACATTGCGGAAAGTGAGTAGTGTCGAAAAAATGGCCTTCCTCATCCAGAAAAGTCCCGAAAGCCATGGTGTCGCCTTTGATAGTACGCACCCATTTATAGGTAACATAATTGCCCACCATCCTTACCGTTTTATTTACATGGTTCATCAGGTCTTTGGCCAGGCAATCGCCTCTGTAGGAAGTTTTTAGCATATCAAAAGGCGAACAACTTACCGGAAACTCCAGCAGCTCGGTTTCATCATAGGCGTCTTCAATGCTGCTGTGAACAAGTTCTGGAATTTCCCAGGGAGGAAGCTCAACTGTGAACATGGCCGGATGGTGGTGAGGACTTTTATTTTTATCTTTATCAAAAAGCATCACAGACTCCCACAGCAGTTGCCTTTTGTTCATGCCCGTGAAGCGTAATGCATCAATCCTTATCAAAATACGCAGTGCTTCCATGCCTATGCCGGTCCGCCGGATGAAATCTTCCAGGCTGCTGTAAAGCCCGTGTTGTTCGCGTTCCTGTTCTATGTTTTGTGCTATGGAGTTTTCGAGCGATTTGATATGGACAAAGCCGAGGTACACATCTGTTCCGTACACCGTGGTGTAAAAAGTGCTTTTATTTACACAGGGAGGCATTATGGTTCCGCCAGCTTTTCTGGCTTCGTTCACGTACACACGGGTGGAATAAAACCCCCCGAAATTATTGATTACCGCCACCATAAATTCCAGTGGGAAATAGGTTTTCAGGTACAGGCTCTGAAAACTCTCTACCGCGTAGCTGGCCGAATGTGCCTTGCTGAAACTGTACCCGGCAAAAGATTCTATCTGTCGCCATACTTCTTTGCTGAGTTCCTGGGGATAGCCCATTTTTTTGCAATGAGAAAAGAATTTTTCTTCAATTTCCAGCAGGTGTTTTTTGTTGCGCGATTTTCCGCTCATCATCCTGCGCAGCACGTCGGCATCGGCCAGGTCAAGCCCGCCAAAGTGATGTCCCACCTTCAGCACATCTTCCTGGTACACCATCACGCCGTATGTCTCTTTCAGTTGTTCTTCCATAACAGGATGCAGGTATCTGAACTTGCCGGGGTTGTGAAAACGGTACACAAACTCTTTCATCATGCCGCTGCGGGCCACGCCCGGCCTGATGATGGAACTGGCGGCCACCAGCGTGAGGTATGTGTCGCAGCGTAATTTTTTCAGCAGGCCGCGCATGGCCGGGCTTTCAATATAAAAACAGCCAATGGTGTCTCCTGATTTCAGTTGTTTTTTTACCTGTGCATCATTTTTGAATTTGTGAACATCATGAATGTCCACTTTTATCCCTTGGTTTCTGTAGATAATATCAGCGGCATCTTTGATATGGCCTATGCCGCGCTGGCTGAGGATATCCAGCTTTTCGAAACCGATGTCTTCGGCGAGATACATGTCGAAGTGAGTGGTGGGGAACCCTTTGGGAGGCAGGTCGAGCGAAGTGTAGCAGGTGAGGGGTTCTTCGGAAATAAGCACCCCGCCGGCATGTATACTGCGCACATTGGGAAAATCTTCTATCGAGTGGTAATGATTCATAATATCCCTGCATATCTCATTTTTGTTGAGCGGCGAGTCGGGGTATTTTATCAGTCTGTCGATATCTTCTTT
>DAOOWO010000409.1:0-2198 GCA_035371225.1 Bacteroidales bacterium
TGCAGTTTGGTATAGAATATCTGCAGGATAACAAACAAGGCGGACAGATCGGATACTATAACGCTGATGAACTGCAGAAACCCTTATTTTATGGTATCGGGGTGGATGCTAAACAATACAGCGGTTTTGTGAAAACCGGTTTTTTTGTTGATGACCACGGACATTCCAGTTTGGGCATCATTGGTTCATATAACCGTTATGAATTAAATTCATTTTATGGACTGAATGCATATGACGGTGTGCAAAACAGTGCATACTTCAATTTGATATTTCAGTCGATAATTGTTAACACAAACCACAAGTTCAGTACCGGGGGCAGTTTTATGTATGATGACTATCATGAAAGCCTCAACGATTCTGCTTTTAAAAGGAATGAATATGTCCCGGGCGTGTTTTTCCAGTATTCCTATACTTATCCTGAAAAGCTCAACCTGATTGTAGGTCTGCGTGGAGATTATAACTCGCGATTCGGATTTTTTTTCACCCCAAGAGTACATGTTAAATATGACATTACCGACAAATTAATCTTTCGTGCTTCTGCCGGCAGAGGGTACCGTTCGCCTAATATGATTGCCGAAAACACAAGTTTGCTGGCGAGTTCAAGAAAAATTGTTCTGGAAAGCAACATAAAAGCTGAAGAAGCATGGAATTACGGATTGAATATTACCAAAGAGTTTTTGTTGACCGAGACGCTTAAAGCCAGCCTCGGGGCTGATTTTTATCATACAGCTTTTGTCAATCAGGTTGTTGTTGACCTGGACCGCAACCCGCAGCAAGTAATTTTTTATAACCTCAATGGGCGTTCTTATTCCAATAGTTTGCAGATTGACGGAATGATTCAGCCTTTTCAGGGGTTTGAAATTACCCTGGCAGGGCGTTACAACGATGTGAAAAGAACAATCGACGGACATCTGCGCCAGGTGCCTTATGTGAGCAAATTCAAAGGATTACTAACGCTATCGTATGCTACAAAATTTGAAAAATGGAGATTTGATGTTACCGGGCAAATCAATGGGAAAAGCCGTTTGCCTGATGCCGGCAGCAATCCTGAGCCTTACCGTTGGGATAGCTATTCCAGAGAGTATTTTTTGTTGAGTGCACAGATCACTAGGAAATTAAAATTTATTGATTTATACCTGGGCGGTGAAAACCTTACCAATTTTATGCAACACCATCCCATAGTGTCGGCAGATAATCCTTTCGGCCAATATTTCGATGCTTCGATGATTTGGGGCCCCTTGATGGGCGTGTCGGTATATGCAGGATTGAGATTAACAATCAAATGATATCAGAAAATTGCGCTTGCAAAGCCTGGCTTCAAAAATTAAATAGTAATACTAACCCATAAAAACAAAAAAAATGAACACAAAAAAATTAGTAATTATCCTGTTGTCGATGGCTGTGTTGATGTCTGTATCAACGATGGCTTTTTCGCAGGATGTGAAGAAAAATGAAAAAACAATAAAGATGACCACTTCTGCTGTATGCGAAATGTGCAAAAAACGGTTGGAGGAAGGACTTGCCTACGAAAAAGGAATCAGGGATGTTTCTCTCGATCTTAATACCAAAGAGCTGACCGTTGTTTATAATCCCAAAAAAACTGATGAATCGGCAATCATCTTGCTGGTAAATAATTTGGGTTATGATGCAAACGGCAGCAAGGCCAATCCTGAAGCTTACGAAAAACTTCCGGCTTGTTGCAAGAAACAGGACGGGCATAAATGCACACACCACTGATGCTGCGAGATTGCCAAAGACGAGGCTGCCTTAAAATCAATGGCAGCCTCTTTTTTTTGTACTGTTAGGCAGGCACAACTGTTATTTCTTATCAGATGATTCAAGGGGTTAAGTAAAGCTGAAAAATAATCACAATTTTAGATAATTGATTTCCAATAGAATTATTAGTATTTATTTATAAATTTTATTATATTTGTGGCATATTAATAAAAAACTTTTATTATGAGAAAATTTACACTCTTCTTAATGGCATTTAGTATAGCCATTGTAAGTTATTGCCAGGTCAACATTGGCAAAACTAATCTGAAACAGGTATCTCCATCAAAAGCTCATTTGAATGGAGAAAAAACTCAGATGATTACAAATTCACCTGTTTATGTTAATCCTTCAGGCGAAGTTTACTGGTCCAGTTCTCCTGCAAAAGCCACCTATACAACTGAAAATTTTGATGGTACATGGTT
>DAOOWO010000410.1:0-2188 GCA_035371225.1 Bacteroidales bacterium
TGCAAAATGCCATTGGCAGAGCATCGAGAGCAGCGATTGATCTTGATTTTATCAGTATTCCCTATGTAGTAATTATTGCAGTACTTGTGTTAATACTATTTTTTTATCTCTCGCGCAAGATTCTGAGCAAAAGAAGACTGCTTTACCTGGGTTTTATTGTACTTTTTGTCGCTGCTGGTCAATTGACGGCTGATTATTATTTTAATCATACCTTTTACGATTTGCAGCACAACTGGCATTACATTGCCTACGGGCTGTATGCTTATGTTGCTTACCGCCGCTTCTCATACAAACCCACGCCTGTATATAAAGTCATTTTTAAAATTTTCATCACGGCATTGCTTATTTCGGTTTTCGATGAGTTCATTCAGGTTTTTATTTCCAACAGAATTTTCGATTTGGGAGATTGCGGCAAGGATTTGTGGGGAACCATGGCAGGAATAATCTTCATGTACTTTTATCTGGAAGACGGTAAGGATTTTCCGAACTTCCGTTTGCGAAACAGGAAAATTAAAGAATATTACACCAACCCTTTTTCGCTTTTATGCCTTGAAGTCATATTTGCCTACATATTCCTGTTTGTGGCATCGCAAATTTCTGAATCTATTTACAAATTTGAGGTTTTGCTGATCACCTTATTGCTATTCATCATTACCTTTTTGCTGATACATGCCGGAGTAAACAAAATCGCCCGGTGGATTATCCGCGGAAGCATATTAGCAGTCATTATTCTGGTTTTTGTGGCTGCACGATTTGGAAAATCGGGAATAGAAGCAAAAAGCCCGGGATTCATTAACTACAACGGCATTCCCTTACTATATTTTGATTACATGATATTTCCCGATGGCACGTTCAGGACGGTAGATAAAAAAACCAATTTTACCTTACGCGACAAACAGAAAATTGAACACCTCGGCTCTGATATTGTGCTGGTAGGTACCGGGATGAAAGGTCAGGGCGGCATGGGATGGAATGACATCCAATCAACAGAGATGTTGTACAATACATTTAAAAGTAAAGTTTATCAGATTATAAAACTGCCTAACCGGCAGGCCTGCGAAACTTTTAACAGGCTGAAAAAAGAAAACAAAAAAGTTCTTTTCATCATACACAATAACTGATATGGCAAAAAAAATTATTGCAAAAAAAGTACTTCCACAAAAACCCGGGCCGGAAAAACCAAAAAAAGAAAAACCGGCACAGGAACTGTCGCATAATATCCGTTATCGTATTGGCGATAAAAGTGTTTTTATCGGCCTGATTGCTATCTGGGGCATATTAGGCATTTTCGGCTTCTTCACCCTGATGCAACCTCAATGGCTGGTTAAGCTCTCAGCACCGGGACGTACGGAAGAAGCCCTCACCAATATCACGGCGGGCAACTCCTTTCT
Organism: Bacteroidales bacterium; assembly: GCA_035371225.1. Classification (GTDB taxonomy): domain Bacteria; phylum Bacteroidota; class Bacteroidia; order Bacteroidales; family CAIWKO01; genus CAIWKO01. Next base: position 1,392 of record DAOOWO010000410.1, read on the forward strand.
ATATCAGGGAAAAGCCGAAAACTCTGAACTTAAATTCAAAAAGGCGCTGGCAAACTATCAAAAAGCCCTTGAAATTGACCCTGAAAACTATGAAGCTACCGCCAATATGGGTATTACTTATTTGTATCTTAACCAGCTCGAAGATGCCAAAAAGACTTTTGAGCATTGCCTGAAAGAAGATACCATTCACGACTATCATACCTATGCCTACCTGGCCGATATCTACGAACGCCAGGGTGATATTACCAAAGCGCTGGAATATTATGAGAAATCCATCATAAAACATCCAAACCCCTCTTATCCATTGCGCAAAGCGGGTTTGCTAAGCCTGCGGCTGCTTAATCCGGAGGATGCCATAAAATACCTTAAACGGTCAATAGAAGCTACAAACAGCTTTGAAAACGAATACCGGGCCACCTTGTTGGATGCCAGTAATAGATTGTTAAAAGACAACGACACTCTCAACCTTGCCATCATTGAAGAAGAACTGCAAAAAACCAATTTCACGGATGAGCTCAACAGGTACGACACCACTATCTTCAAACAAGTCCTGAAAAGCAGTAAAGACCTGGGGTATGCCTACATGTACCTGGCGGATGCGTATTTTAGTAAAACGCAATTTGATTCCGCTTATGCCTGTTATCAGAAAAGCTGCCAATACCATCCCCCACTTATTGAAAAATTTAAAAACAAACAGGATTTTGCCTTTAATAATATGGCTAAAAACTTTACCGTCAATAAGTAGGGCCTGCTGAAAAACACGCAACACACACATTTTTAATACAGTATGCTGTCAT
>DAOOWO010000411.1:0-2182 GCA_035371225.1 Bacteroidales bacterium
ATAAAGTATTTTGCCAGAAAAAACATAAATAGCTAAATGTACCAATACATATTAAAATATTTTAATTAAATTGAAGCCCATTCACAATATCTTTTAATAATTAAAGATACTAATATGAAACAGGTTATTAAAAATATTTTATTTGCCTTTTACACAATATTTCTCAAAAACTTTCCGTCTAAAAATCAACCCAACGCGTTGGGTTGCAGATTGCGACTTCTTTTCCTGAAACCTTTTTTCAAATTTGTAGGCGTCAACGTAAACATACAGCCGGGCGTTTATATGCATCCGTTGTGGAATATATCCATAGGAAACAATTCCGGCATTGGCAGGAATTGTTACTTGAGCGCGGAAGATGCCATCACGATAGGCGAGAACGTTATGATCGGCAGAGAGTTGATCATCCAAACTTCAAATCACGGCACAAAAACTGACATACCAATGATTCAGCAAGGTATGATTAAAGAGCCCGTCGAAATTGGGAATGACGTCTGGATTGGTGCGCGGGTGATTATACTGCCAGGTGTTAAGATTGGCGACGGCGCTGTTATAGGAGCTGGTGCGGTAGTTACAAAGGACGTTGAATCTTATTCTATTGTGGGAGGGGTGCCAGCAAGAAAAATTGGTGAAAGAAATTAGTAAAAATTGGCAGTTTAACAGGTACCTATTATGTGGAATACTTTAATTTTAAAATGGAAACACTTTAGTTTTCGGTTTAAATCAAACAAAACCAAGTTTACGGAAATATACTCAACGGAAGGCTTTACCGGTAAACAGCATCCACCTTCGGGCATCGGTTCTTCGCCAGAACAGACTGCGGTAATACGTCAGGCACTGCCGAAACTGTTCATTGATTATAAAATTCTTTCTATGGTAGATGTGCCATGAGGTGATTTTACACGGATGAGCAAAGTAAATCTTGAAGGTATTATATATCAAGGCTTCGACATTGTAGAAGCGGTAATTGAAACCAATAAAAAAAATACACCACGCCTAACTTATCATTCGGGGTCTTGGATATTGTAAAAGAAATACCCCCCCAAGCAGACTTAATCTTTTGCCGTGACTGCCTTGTGCATCTTTCCAACCGTGATGTTCTTAGAGCGCTACGAAATTTTATAAAAAGTGGCTCAACATATCTCCTAACCACGACTTTCCCAAATACTGATGTCAATGCTGATATGGTTTCTGCGAGAGGCTGGCGGCCGCTGAATTTTCAGAAGCCACCATTTGATTTTCCCGAACCTTTGTTGCTCATCAATGAAAACTGCACTGAATCCGGTGGAATTTATTCAGATAAATCTTTAGGCCTTTGGCTGATTGAGAATCTGTAATAATGAAACAAGCAAAAGGTCGCATAGTAATCGCTGCACCAGGATTCAAAGAATTTGGCGGTATGGCATCTTATATTCATAATGTAGTAAAATGTTTTTCAAGTAACGGTTGGGAAGTTCATTGTATTGCAACAAATGAAAAAAGCGACAATCATGAAATAAGACACTACGCTAAGACCTTTCATGATCTTTCACAAAAACCGCTCTCTCCTAAAAAGGTTTTTCTGGCTGCCAATCTTATTGGCAATATTAATCCCGATATTGTGTTGCTTAATCATTGCGCGCTGATCCAATATACATTGCCGCTTTTAAATAAATCCATAAAACCCGTTTCTGTCATCCATAGTGATGATTCAAGGTTTTATCAGGTGGCTTCAATTTTCGAGGATAGAGTTTTCCGCTGGGTGGCGCCATCCATAAGCGTTGCACAAAATGCGCTTCATTATCTTTCTGATAAAAACAGGCAAAGAGTTGCCATTATACCTCATGGCGTTGATGATGAAATTTTCAATACAAAAAGGGCTACATCAGAGATTAAATATAATATTGCATTCGTCGGTTTTGTCGCTCCAAACAAAGGCGCTGATTCACTGTTTCCTATAATGCATCGCGTTTTATTAAAATACCCCAAAACACATTTTTATATTATTGGATACGGCCCACTAGAAGATGAGATAAAAAATCAATTTGTCCAACAAGGTCTTGGAAACAACTTAACCATTACTGGCAGGGTTTCACCACAAAAAGTTGCTGAAATACTTGCTGAGTCTGACATTTTTCTGCTGCCTACGCGAATTGAAGGTTTTGGTTTAGCCATTGTTGAATCAATGATGTGTGGCGCGGTGCCC
>DAOOWO010000412.1:0-2177 GCA_035371225.1 Bacteroidales bacterium
GATGAAACATAATCTGCAGAAAACAACAATATTACCTGAATCTATGAATCAGAAAGAACGTAAGAAAAAAACGGCACCTTCCGGCAAGACAAAAAAAGTATCCATAAAACAAGAGAAAGTGGTCAACAATCGGTGGAGCAGGTATCTTTTGGGCGCTTTGTTGCTTATTACGGCTGCTATTTATTTCCAGTCTATAAAATTTGATTTTCTGACTACCTGGGATGATAATTTTTACGTAACCGAAAACCCTGACATCAAAGCGCTGACATGGTCAAATATACAACTGTTCTTTACAAATTTTTATATGAACATGTATCAGCCGCTGACCATGATGTTATATGCTTTTGAATACAAAATCGGAGGCGGTAATGCTGCTTTCTTTCATTTCGGAAATATTTTGTTTCATATGCTGAACACCGTATTGGTGTATCTTTTCATTAAGAAAATTGCGAACAATAACCAAGTGGTTGCCTTACTGACTGCCGCTTTTTTCGCGTTGCACCCCATGCATGTTGAATCCGTGGCCTGGATATCGGAAACTAAAGATGTTTTGTATTCATTTTTCTTTTTACTTTCGCTGATAATGTATCACAACTACCTCAGAAATAACAGAATAAAACACCTGGTTTGGGCGTGTCTATTGTTTCTGCTATCGTGCTTCAGCAAGTCGGCGGCAGTGATTTTACCCTTGGTGATGCTTTTGATGGATTATTACACCGGCCGGAAATTCAGTATGAAATTACTTTTTGAAAAAATTCCTTTTTTTATCATTTCACTGATCTTTGGTGTGATTTCTCTCCAATCGCAAAGCAGCGCCATTCAGGATATGGCACCCGATATGACACTTCTTGAAAATATTTCGGTGGTAGCTTTTTCTTTTGTCACTTATCTCTTCAAGGCCTTTATACCTGTGAATTTATCGGCGGTTTACCCCTATCCCAACGAAATCGGGAGCACACTTCCCGTTATTTATTATTTCTCCATAGGGCTTACCTTAATTTTGTTCTTTCTCGTGTGGTATTCACGAAAGATTAGCAAAGATATAATTTTTGGCTTTTTATTTTTTGTGCTTTGCATCATACTGGTATTGCAATTTGTGCCCGTTGGCGCCGCAGCCATGGCCGAACGATACACCTATATCCCCTACATCGGAGTATTTTTTATTGTCGCAAAACTGTACAACAATTTTGCTTATAAAAATAAAAACTATGGTCGGTATTTGCTGATTAGCATCTGTCTGATTTTCACTGTGTTTTCCGTTGTGAGTTTTCGGCGTGTAGGTGTATGGGAAAATGGCGAAAAACTTTTTACCGATCTGATAGCAAAACACCCTGAGTCAGGTATTTCGTACCGCCTGAGAGGAGATTTTTACTTGAGCTATTACACAAAAAAAATTGACGCAAAAAACACTGCCTTACGATCGGAATACCTGCAAAAAGCTGTAACAGACCTTGAAAAAGCGCTGCAATACCCCCTGAACGAATACAACAAAAACTGCGTATTGTATGGTCTTGGCAGTGCATACAACAGCCGGGGATTTGAAAAATACTCCGGCGGAGACCACGCAGGTGCTATGGGAGAATTTAAAAAAGTAATAAAATACCGTCCTGATGATGCGAATGCCTATTTTTCGATGGGCTCGATAAAAAACGAAAACCAAGACTATGCCGGCGCACTGGCTGATTTTAATCAGGCCATCGCTATTGACAATAATTACTTTCAGGCATATAATAACCGCGGCAGCACCAGGTTTAACCTGAAAGATTATCAGGGCGCACTGGATGATTTCAATAAAGCCATTGCACTAAAACCCGATTTTGCCGATGCTATCAAAAACAGGGATATGGTCATATCAATAATTAACAGTTCAAAGTAAGGCCTATGAATCCACAAGGGAAAAATAAAAAAAACCAGAAAAAGAAGCCGCAAAGCAGGCAGCACCTGCCAATTGTCGAAAAACAACCTGTCCCCAAATGGATATGGATAGCGCTGGGAGTGGTATTGCTTACCACCTTAGTTATATATTTCAGGACTATCAGCTATGATTTGCTTACTCATTGGGACGATAAATCATATGTTACGGATAACGAACATATTAAAGGCTTGAAATGGGAAAATATTAAGTTGTTTCTGACAGAGTATTATGCCGGCAATTATCAGCCGGTAACCATATTGAT
>DAOOWO010000413.1:0-2162 GCA_035371225.1 Bacteroidales bacterium
CAAACCACCGCTGAAATTCAAACATATTGCACTTAATCAGCAACCATTGGTTATAGCTATAATAATGACCGGCATCCAGCACTTGTTTTTCATAATCAAATAGTGAAAAACGAAAGCGGAAGTTATATTTTTGTTCAAACCAGGTTTTGATAAATGCTTCCCTCACTGCTACCACCGCATCAATTCCCGCCTTTACTTTTTTCCCTTTAAGCGAAAGACCGACTAATTGAAATGTGTGGGTTACCGCATCGCAAAAATTATTCACGCTGTCGGCAACAAGGGTTTTTCCTGCTGTATTAGCTGAAAAATCAAGAATTACAGTGCTGTCAACGCTCATGTGAATGCATTTTCCAAACAGGGTGCAGAACATTTTATTGATTTCGGCTACCTGTGCGGTATTTCTGGTGAGATTCAGATATATTTCACTGTATATAAGCGTTGGAATATGGCTTGCAGAATCAGCATAAAACTTTGCCAGTTGATAATAGTTGTCAGCATAGGAAGGATCTTTCGCCAATCCCTCCAGCCAATGTGTGTGTGCTGCTTTGTAATTCTTTTTTGCATATTCCAGCACGCCACATTCCATACTCAGGTCAGCAGCTTTAGGGAAACGCACCATTCCCTTTTTATAAACCGCCATTGCCGAATCCGGTTTGCCCGACATATCATAAGCATCCCCCATCAACTGAAAAAACTGACTGTTGATATCGGATCTTTGGATAACTGAGTCGAGAGTGGTAATACAAGAGGCATAATTTTTCATTGAGAAATACGACAAGGCAATCTCGTATGAAAACAGCGAATTATTTGGTGCAAGGACTCTCCCTTTTTTATACTGCACTATAGCATCTCCATAACGGCCCTGGTCGAAAAAACTCATGCCTTGCTTTGCAAATTCAAGAGCCTGGGGCGGTGTTGTCTGCTGTGCGAAGGATAAAGAACAAACGGAAACAAGCACTGCCAGTAAGCATAATTTCTTTTTCATGGTTCAAACATATTAGCTGTTTTACGACAGCAATATTTTAATGTTATAGTAAAGACAAAAAAATCAATAGTCAATATCTTCCTGTATTTCATCCTGTCGCTGTATTTTTTTTCGGGCTTTTATACCCTTGTTGAAACGGTACGACACACCAAAATAGATCACCCGCGAATCGCTCCAGCGCTTGATATTGGCATAATAATCGGAAGCTTCGGTAATGGTTTGGGACTTATTTGTATTAAAAATATCGCTCACCCTTAATGTGAGTGTCAACGATTTTTTAAAGAAATCTTTTTTGAGGCCAGCATCAAATGTATAATTGGCAAGCTGCCGGCCTTGCAAATCCGGGGTACCTACTCCCATCCTGAAATCGCCCCTGCTTTGGACCGTAACGTATGCCGATCTGTAGTTGAAGCCAAGCTGCACATCGAAAGATTTCCAGAAAGTCATGGATGAATTAATTTTGGCAGTCCAACTGGGATGAATGTCGTTAAATCCTTCAGTAGTGGATTCACCATAGTATTTTGTGCCGAACAGACTTAAATTTGCGTTGATTTTCCACCATTTGAACAAGCCCTGAGTATAAATAAATTCCAGCCCGAAAGAGGTTCCCTTGTCCAGGTTTTTGTATGTTGATATCGTAACACCGCTGTCAAGAATATTCAGCACACGGGTTACCATATTGTCCGTTTCGCGATAAAACAGGGTGGTATTAAATGATGTTTGTTTAAAGCTTATCAAATGGCCCAATTCAAATGAATTAGTAAACTCCGGTTTGAGGTATGGGTTACCGGCTGATAGATTCATAGGATCCGAAATATTTACAAAAGGATTCAGGTTGCCCGACCGGGGACGGTTTACGCGGCGGCTGTAACTAATCTGTATAGCATGGAAATCAGTGAATTCATATTTGAGGTGTACCGTAGGAAACAGATTAAAATAATTGCTTTTGTAAGTGGAGTCCATAGTTTTTTGTTCCATTACAGTCAACACGTGTTCTGCACGTAATCCGGCCTGAAACTTGAATTTTTTGATATTATTGGCATAAATCAGGTATGCCGAATGCAATTGTTCTTTATAGGCATAGGCATTGCTGGCTATTTCGTCATAATCCCAGGTATCAACAATTTTGGACTGTTTATAGGATTTATAATCCTGATTGTTTACCCGGAACTGAATT
>DAOOWO010000414.1:0-2150 GCA_035371225.1 Bacteroidales bacterium
GTTTATTGAAATCAAGCTTTTTCAAATCCAGCGAGTCTGCGTCAAACCGGTATTTGCCGAATGAATACAGATAGGCCGCGTCCAGAAACGCCTTTTCTTTTGTGGCGATAAAAAAACCTTCAGTTTTGACAAAACCGTTGTAATAAGACCGCCGCATTTTGACATAACTGAAAACAGCCTGACGGACGTTATACACGATGGTGCGCTTCTGGCAGATGCTTTCCTGGTAAACCTGCTGCGCCTGCGTGGTCACTTCATAATACGCCAGAGCAGTCATGAGCGAAATGTAGGAAGGCACCTGCATAATATTGGCGATGATGAAGAAATCATCGCGCGTAAGGTTTTCCCACTTCCAGGAGGTGGTGTAGAGATTATTTTTCAGCCGAACCAGCAAGCCCTTTTTAACATAGCGGCTGCAAAAAACACGGGCCGAATCCGGCTGAAGGCCAATGTTCTGCGCCACATCATCAAGCGTAAAGTAGGCGTTTTTGCTTAATTCCTGCAATTTTTCAATATTTTTACTAAGCATATATAATTACCAATATTGATAATTATATATACTTAGTAATATTTTGCAAGCAAAATTATTTTGATGGTTTTATGATTAAAATATTAACTATATATCAACGGCCTAAAATCTCGTGTTAGTGCAGTTTTTGGCCGTCCTTTTTCATATTCAGCATTTCCTGCATAAGCTCGTCGATATTCAGCCCGGGGGCTTGGCCGTATTCCTGAAGCAGGGCGGCATCGTACATTTCTTCCAGTTTCCGCAATTGTTTCAGAGCGGTTTCATTCTGGCTGAAGGACTTGTCCATCATCTCTACCAGGTTATCTCCGGATTTTTTGAGATCGCTCAAATCGATATTCAAAGGCGTTAAGGCGAAAATTTTTTTTAAAAGATCGTAGCATGCTTTGGCGTTAAAAACCTGAATATACGGCGGGACTCTGGCCGTGATACCGGCCACCTCGATACCCTCAAGGCCTGCCTGATTCAAAAGCATGGTGGAAAAACTGCACGGCCCCGCGTAATTCAGTAACGAAACCGTTTTGAATTCGCTCCTCAACTCCGGACGGCTCAGCACGGCAAAGACACTCGTTTCCCGGGTATGGGGAACCTGATCGTAAACGCCGCCCAGAGAATATATCCTGGGAACGTGATAATGTCTGGCGATGCTTAAAATTGCTGATGCGTATTCCGGCCACCGCAGATTCGGCTCGGAACCTGTAAAAAGAATCAGGTCATGTTCAGCACCGCTCTTCCAGAAAAAGAATTCACTGACGGGCTCGGCAAGCGATCTGATTACGCCTTCTTCGATGACCGCGTGAGGTCTCATGACCTGCGCCAGATCAAAGCCCGGAACCTGCCATACATGAAAATGCCGGGAATCGATGTGGGCGAACTTTTGGGCATTGAGCTTGCGACGCAGAAAATCGATACAACCTGTCGCAACCTCGCCCGCGTTCAGCCAGCCGTTTAAACCCATTAGAATGTATGGCTTTACAAGGTCGGGCGTATCCTGAAAAATGAGACTTTCGTTCATGAGCACTCCTATAGAGTGATTATCATTTGCCCGCTTGACAAACAATAATGATATTACTGCTAAACAAAACAAATTTCATAGCTCAATGACTCCAGCAACAAGTTTATAGCATCTTTCAGGTTGAACATTATCTGGAGTCCAAGGACCAGCAAGGCTTATTGTAAGCAAACATTTTGAACTTATTTCTTGTCCTCTTTCAAGTTTCTCAACAATTTCAGGGTAGTCAACTTTCAGATAAAGTTTCTCACCAGACCCATCCTTAAAAGATGCTCTCCAACGGTTATTCCTCCAATAATCTCTTTCAAAGGCTACATGTGCTCGAACTAGTTGCAGAGATTTCCATTCCCTAAAAGGTATTTTTTCAAAATAACTTGGATCAACACGGTCATTATGAGAATGCAAGACGATACTGTCGTCTTCACAATATTTATGTATTTTTCTCTGAGAAACACTGCCAACCACTTCCCAATCCCATGACTCCACAAAATAATTTTCTCGTTGGTAACGATCTCTTGGTCGATCCTTTGCTAGTCTCAAACTGACTACATCGAGAAGTTTAATTCTACTTGCTACATTGTTTGGTATAGCTCGACCTTCACGTGATATTGG
>DAOOWO010000415.1:0-2132 GCA_035371225.1 Bacteroidales bacterium
AGTCAGCGGTGCCACTTCATATAAAATTGTCCGACAGCAATCCCGAATCGTGGATTTCTATAGAAATAGTTACCTCAAACGGTCTGATGATGGACCTCGGAGCGCATACGGGCAACCTGGATACGACATTTACTATTGATCCCACCGGTGCCAACTGGATATTTGTCCGCGCCCTTCAGGCCGACAGCAATTACCTTTGGTCGGCGCCGGTTTATATAACAGGCACTGCAACCTCAGCAAAGGAAGCCTGTCGGTACAGCGGCATACAGATTTTTCCAAATCCTGCCACAACAATTTTAACCCTTATGGCCGGGGATGGACAACACCTCGCTGAGATTTATGATTTGTGCGGGAGGCTTCAATACTCGGAAATTTTCCGGAAAAATACTACAATAGACCTACGTAATCTGCCAGCCGGTGTTTATCTGATCAAACTGTATACGGACGGCGAAACCATTGTGAAAAAAGTTGTTATCAACCAGGATAGATGAAAAATTTCTCACATTTTACGATATATGCCGGCAAATAATGATACAAATGGGCAAAAAAAAGCCGGCTTATTTCAAAGCCGGCATTTTTCATGAAAAAACTTTGTTATTTTACAGAATCCACAACGGCTTTGAAAGCTTCGGGATGGTTCATGGCAAGGTCTGCCAAAGTTTTTCTGTTGAGATCGATATTCTTTTTATGAAGTTTTCCGATAAACACCGAATAACTCATACCATAGAGACGTACACCCGCATTGATACGGTTAATCCACAGTCCCCTGAAATCACGTTTTTTACTACGCCTGTCGCGGTATGCATAACACATACCTTTTTCGTAAGCGTTTTTGGCAACGGTCCATACATTCTTTCTTCTACCGAATTGTCCTTTGACCCTGCTTAAGATTTTTTTTCTTCTTTGTCTTGATGCTACAGCATTTACTGATCTTGGCATAATTTTAAATTTTTTGTTTCAGCGTTCTTCTATAAAGAATCTTTCATGCTGAAAACAAGTTAATAATTGATTTACTTAACAGGCAAGCATTTGTTTCACTCTTTTTTCATCCACTTTTTCCACGGTAGCGGAGTAGGTAAGATTTCTCTTCCTCTTGGTGGATTTTTTGGTCAGAATGTGACTCTTGTATGCATGTTTCCTTTTAATTTTTCCGGTTCCTGTAAAATCCAGTCTTTTTTTAGCTCCGGAAATTGATTTCATTTTTGGCATTTTGTGAGATTTTATATTGTTTAATTACTTTTTCGGTGTCAGTATCATGATCATTCGTTTTCCTTCGAGTTTGGGCAACTGGTCCGGTTTTCCATATTCTACAAGTTCCTGTGCAAACTTCAGCAGAATGATTTCTCCCTGTTCTTTGTAAACGATTGACCTGCCCCTAAAATAAACATCCACTTTAACTTTACAGCCCTCCTGCAAAAATTTGATAGCATGTTTTAGTTTAAAACCAAAATCATGATCATCCGTATTGGGTCCGAGTCGTATTTCTTTAATAACAACTTTGGCGGCTTTGGCCTTCATTTCTTTTTGCTTGCGTTTTTGTTCGTAAAGGAATTTTTTGTAATCTATCACTTTACAAACCGGCGGGGTTGCTGTCGGGGAAATTTCCACCAGGTCAAGGCCTTGTTCTTTGGCTATTTCCAATGCTTCTCTAATGGGGTAAATACCCATCGGAATATTTTCACCTACCACTCTGACCACGGGAGCCGTGATTCTTTCATTAATGCGGTGAAGTTCCTCCTTCTTGACAAATCCCCTGCCCTGGTAACCTCTTCCCTGCGGGGCGTTTAAATTTGTTGCTATAACTTGTCCTCCATTTTAGTTAATACTAGGGATAATTAAAAAAACGATAATCTATTATTCAATCATTTTAATTATTTCATCATTGATAAGAGCAGCAAAGGCTTCAATGGTAAAAGACCCCAAATCTCCCTTTCCTTGTTTCCTTACAGAGATAGTACTTTCAGCTTCTTCTTTCTCTCCCACTATAAGCATATAAGGTATTTTGTCCAACTCGGCATCCCTGATCTTTTTCCCTGCTTTTTCGCTCCTGTTGTCAATTTGGCTGCGAATATCGTAATTATTTAGGAATTCTGAAACTTTTTTTGCATAATTTTCATATTTATCGCTGATCG
>DAOOWO010000416.1:0-2117 GCA_035371225.1 Bacteroidales bacterium
CATTTCGCACAACCTGGAAACCGTCCGAAGACTCACGCCGGAGATTCGTATCAAAGCCCAATATACCCTCAGCCTCGAGGTGCTGCAATACCTTGCCGCAAAGGGAATTACCACAAAATCAGGCATTATGCTCGGACTGGGAGAAACACAGGAGGAGATTTACCAAACAATGGAAGACTTGTTAAATGTGCAATGCAGAATCGTCACCATAGGACAATATCTTCAACCATCTAAAAAGAATTATCCCGTAAAGAAATACTATACTCCCACCGAATTTGAACATTTGAAGGAAAAAGCTTTGGAAAAAGGGTTTAAATTCGCTGAATCCGGCCCACTGGTCCGATCATCATATCATGCAAGTAAACATATCAAAACCGATAACTGATAAAAACTATCCGAATTCTGATTTCATGTTGAAATTTCCAATACTTATCCTTAATTTTGATAATCATAATATTAATTTCATGTAGGATATTTTTTGGAAAAACTTCATTGTCGGTATGATAAAAAGCAGTATCTTGCACCGTTTTTTGACACTATAACAGAATAAAATAATATAATTAATTAATAATAAATAAGATAGACTCATGAAAAGTAAAAAACTACTATTTGGTATCGGATTGTTAAGCATAGTGGCAGTTTTTGTCGTTGCAACAATGGTCAGCGGCAATACTGAAAGAAAGTATAATCCAAAGAAATCAGTGTTTTATCAGGAATTTGCCGGTGCATACAAATGGCTTGCCTCGATAAGAAACAACCAGGTTACCGGCGAGATCAGCATGGCCGACATTATGAAAGCCCGTAAAGAAATCTCGGAATTAAGCAATACAAAATCCATAGGCCTTCAGTGGGTAGATGCCGGTCCTGACAATGTTGGCGGACGTACGCGCGGCATATTGATAGACAAAGACAACAGCAACCTGATTTTTGCCGGTGGTGTAGCCGGAGGATTGTTTAAATCCACCACAGGAGGCACTTCATGGGTACCGGTGCCCGGTATGCCGGAAGTAAACATTTGCTGCATTGCACAAAACCCGATAAGCGGATATTACTACATAGGTACCGGCGAATCGTTTGCCAATGTTGACGGCATTAGCGGCACTCCGGGATTTGTCGGCAGTGGATTATATGAATCAACCGATGGCGGCGAAACCTGGCATCAGTATCCCAATGCATACCCTACCACTCAAAACAGCAGCAGCGCCGACTGGGCTTTTGTAAATGATATCGCAATGGATCCGGTAAATGGCAGGATGTATGCCGCTACCAACAAAGGTTTAAAATATTGCGACCTGGGCTCAACCACCTGGGTAAACCCCCTCTATCTTACTCAAACCCTTCTAAATACTAGCTCTGCAAACTGTGTTGAAGTGGCAAGCGACAGATCAGTAGTTGTGGCCATTGGTAACAAAGTTTGGATTTCGCAGGGAGGTACAGGAAACGGCGAACCTCATTCATTCAATGAAATAAGCCCTGTTGCCGGTGCCGGAAGAACAGAAATTGCCATAGCTCCATCAGATCCTAATACTATTTATACCTGTATCGCTACAGCAGCAGGAGCCTTAAAAGGTATTTACCGTACCACCGACAAAGGCGAACATTGGACATTAATAGGACCGGGAGGCTCCACTTCATTCTTTTTATTTGGCAACGACGAATCAAACCCCACTTACGGACAGGGAGGTTATGATAATGTTATTGCTGTGAATCCAGTCAATGCCAACCAGGTTTTTGTGGGCGGCATCAGGGTTTGGGAATGGCATCTAGGCAGCCAGTTTACACAAATCACCTTAGGTTTGGAAGAATATGATGTGCATGTAGATATGCATGCCCTTGTTTTTGACAAAAGAAATCCGGGCACCTTTTATTTAGGTTCCGATGGCGGTGTGGCAAAAACCACCAACAACGGTCAAACCTTCCAGACAATAAATAAAAATTACAACGTAACCCAGTTTTATTCTGTTGCTATGGATGGCTCCACGGGAATAATGTCGGGAACACAAGATAACAGCAACCCTTATGTCAGCGGTACCGGACTGTATCCTAAAAAAGCCAGGGTACTTTATGGCGGCGACGGCGGCTGGTCAGCATTTTCGTTCATCAATCCCGATGTATTT
>DAOOWO010000417.1:0-2111 GCA_035371225.1 Bacteroidales bacterium
CGGCTTTCAGGTAATATTCCAATGCTTTTGCATAATCGCCCAGGCGCTGATAGCAATAACCTGTTTTTTGTAAAACGTCCATGCCGGGATTTTCCTGACTCATCAGGTTCAGAAATACATCTAAAGCTTCGGAATAGTGATCGGTGGTAAAATAATATTCGGCAATTTTTTGCTTGAGATTCAGTTCCCGGAAAATGGAATTGATAAAACCCTTATTATGGAAATCCAGTTTCAGCTCAAAAATGTCATCAAAATTATTCCGTGTGGGATGCAACTTGAAGAAACGGTACATATCCTGGATATACTGCGTATAAACCGTATTGTTTTTTATGGCAGAGTTCAACATCTCGTCCTCGCTGGCCAGTTCGTTCATGCCCTCCAGTTCCGCATTAAACAGATTCAGCAACATGGATTTTTGCTGCGAAGGCATCATTTTCAGGTTAAACATAAAAGAATACTTATCCGAATTGCACATATAGGTTGAGCGCTCCAGCAAGCTGGTAAATCCTTTGGTAGTTTCAAGGTCTTCGGTAGCAAGTATTTTTTTGACTTCCTGTTGTTCCTGGTAAAAAGGAAGAAACCAATTTGCCATAGTATTAAAAAAATCAAAATGTTTCAAGAGCGAAAAAGTGCTCATAAAGACATCGTTGCCTTCGAGCTGCATCTTCGACAGTTCTTCTATTTTATTAAAAAGATCAGGATCATCTTCCAGAAACGACTGCCAGTCGGGGTTTTTGTCGATAGCAGGATCGTCGGACAAAATATTTTTCAGGTCCAGCTTATCTTCTATCCGAGGGGTGAGTTTCTGTATGTCGGGGATAATCTCCTCGTGCATCCTGCGGGTTATCCTTTCGGTATCCTTAGCTTTTGAAAATTGCTTAATAATAAACAACACATCGGCTTCCGAAATTTCGCTTTCCGCATAAATCTTGATAATACGGCTATTGAGGGCCTTATAAAACTTTATGCGGTCGTCGAAAATATAAAAACATAACAGTATGCCTACCAGGGCTCTTTGTTTTACCTCATGCAGGCCGCTATAATAGAAATCAAACAAGAGTTCCATTTTCGAGGTATCAAAAAATCTGATCATGCTCATGGTAACCGCCGTAACCAACAAACATTTGTCGTACCACCTGAAAAATTCAGAATCGAAAATGTTTTTTACAAACACTATATCCGAGTCACTCAACCGGTCGATGTATAGAACATAGTCGAAAAGATCGTTGACAAAGGCCTGGTGTTTTTTTTCGGCATCATCGTCATCAAATACTATCCGGGTATCGCTAAGCAAATCGGACAGATTCTCGCTATGTTTGCGGCTTTCCAGTGCTTCGTTGAGTTTCGACTGAACAAGGCCTAATTTATTATAAGAATTTTTTTTGTTCTGCGACAGTTGAAAATTGTTGGCTTCAAGAAAATACTCCTGTATCCTGTCGGCAAGTTCCACCACCGAAATAATCAGCGAACTCAACACCTGCGCACGCTGCGGATCATTTACCCCCTTTATGGTATATAACAACAAGTTTTGGTAATTGTTACTGATATTCTCATATTCAGCATGAAAAGCATCTATATTAACGCCTTTAAGCAGTTCTTCCAAACCGGATAATGCGTCATAGATTCTTGAGGACGTTGCATGATCACAGATTTTTCGGTGTGATTTTATTATTTCGCGGGTTGTCATAAATTTCAAATATGCTAAGGTATTACAAAAACTGTACTTCAACTTTCCGACTGCAATTATGTCAGTATTTTTTTCAAAAAAGGTTGAATATTTCAAATTTACGTAAATTTAATAAATTTTTCGGTTATGTCCAACAATCTTATGCTTACCGGCAGGATTTGATAGAAACCCCTTATATTTCACTATAATAATAGAACCTTGACACAATGACTCTCTTGGCCAACTATTAATGATGCACCATGCGGCATGTTGAAAACTTTAGCTAAAACATGGTCAGAGAAATCGTTACTTTGCTAATTTTGTGCAATGGACCTGGTTGATAACTAAATAAATATTAATGAAAAACATCAACTTTGTTTTAATTTTAGTTATAGCATTTTTTTTTCTCCCGGTATCGTTCGAAAAAATGGTTATGGAGCCAAAT
>DAOOWO010000418.1:0-2107 GCA_035371225.1 Bacteroidales bacterium
CGCCACCGTATCGGAATTTTCGAAAAAGGATATCCAAAGTACATACGGCATTGCTGCCGACTGCATCGACGTGGTTTATAACGGCGTGAACGAAAATTTCGCCCCCATCACGGCAGAACAAAAAAACATCGTCAAAGAACGCTATACCCTGGGTTGTGATTATTTTGTGTATATCGGCGCCCTGCTGCCCCGCAAAAATGTCAAAAACCTATTTCTGGCTTATGATATGTTTCGACAGCAGCACCGCAGAAACATCAAGTTGCTGATGGTGGGTGCGCGGATGTGGTGGACTCCCGACATGGAAAGCGTCCTCAACGGTCTGGAATACAAAAATGACATTTTTTTTACCGGGCGTATCGATTCGGGTGGGCTGAAAGATGTCCTCGGCGCGGCTTTGGCGCTCACCTACGTTTCTTATTTCGAAGGTTTTGGTATTCCTATTCTGGAAGCTTTTCGCTGCGAGGTGCCGGTGATAACCTCTGAGGTTACTTCAATGCCCGAAGTGGCCGGAGGAGCAGCCCTGCTAGTCAACCCGCAACAGCCGGAGTCCATCAGTGAGGCGATGAATCAAATTGCTGCCGACGAAGACCTGCGACAAAGTCTCATAGCCAAAGGCCGGCAACGCTGCGCAGGGTTTTCGTGGAACAGGACGGCAACGCTCTTGTGGCAAAGCATCGAAAAAATAATTAACCAATAATCCCGTTCATAATTAAAAACATTTTGAAGCTTTGTAAAAGAGCTTTTATAGTATATTTGTTTGATAAATAAAATTTAACCTATGGCAACAGGAAAAAAAATTGTGAAAGTTTTGTTGTGGATACTTATTCCACTCATCCTAATTGTTGGCGGTGTGGCGGCATACTTATATTTTGGCGATTCGGGCAAGCGCAACGCCATGTCGGTAATTCCTGAAGACGCAATCTATATAATCGAAACCTCCGATCTTACCGAAGCATGGAACACACTAAGCGAAAGCAAGATGTGGAAGCATCTCCAGGGTAGTCCAAAGTTTGCTGATATCAACCAAAGCGCCTTGTCGCTCGACTCGCTGATTAATGGCAACAAAACCCTGAACATGCTTTTTTCAAACAGGCAGATGGTCATATCGGCACACATGATCTCGCTCACCGATTATGATTTTATTTTTGCCGTGGACCTGAAAAAAGCTTCGAAGATTACTTTTTTGAAAAACTATATCAAAGATATTGTGGGTTACTATGACTTTGAAATGGGAAAAAGAAACTTTGAGGGAAAGGAAATCATTGAACTCACGGATGTAAAAACCAAAGAACTGCTCTCGATAAGTTTTATTGACAATATCATGGTGTGCAGTTATACACCGGGGTTGGTTGAAAAATCCATTGCACAGGCCGATGCCGATTTCTGGACTAAAAACCCTGATGTACGTTTTGTATCTACCGAAATCAAGGGCAACAAGCTTTTTAATTTTTATTTTAACTTCAGCCAGCTCGAAAAATTTCTGCGTTGCTATATGGCCGATCCTTCGGGCCTGATTAAACCGCTCAGCACCAGCCTGAAGTTTTCGGCTTTCAATGTAACTTTCGACAACGAGAAACTGCAGTGGGACGGCTATACCAGTGTTAACGACAGCCTTCCCTCGTATTTCAAGGCCTTAGCTGATGTGTCGCCCGGCAAATGGAAGGCTTACGAGATCATCTCCGACAAAGCCGCCATTTATATTTCGATGAGTTTTAATAATTCCGGAGATTTTTTTGAGAAACTCAACAAGGTTTTTTCCTCGGAAGATACTACCAAGGCGCAGGATTATGAAAAAATCATTAAAAAAGTTGAGAAAATTCTAAAAGTGGATCTTCAGGAAGATTTCTTCGATTGGATAGGCAACGAGATCGGCTTTGTAAAACTGCAGCCTTCCTCCAATGCACGTGAAACCGATGCCATAGCCATAATCCATTCGTCGGACATTGCCCAGGCGCAAAAAAGTATGGAAAAAATCACCAGGAATGTCCGTAAACGTACACTGGGCTTGCTGAAGTTTGAGGACACCGAATATAAAAATTACACGATAAAATACCTGGAATATGGCTGGTTTCTCAAACTTTTATTTGGGAAACTATTCAGCACCTTC
>DAOOWO010000419.1:0-2098 GCA_035371225.1 Bacteroidales bacterium
AGTTTTTGTTTCGGTGTCGCTGCTGGTGCCATTGGATACCGTAAGAGAAACAGTATAAACCCCGGCAGTGTTGTATTGAATATTGGAAGGATTTTGCGTGTTGGCCGTTGCCGGTGTACCTCCGGTAAAAGTCCACGACCAGGTGGTGGGGCTGCCGGTCGAAAGGTCAGTAAAATTAACTGTTCCTCCTACTGCAACAGTGGTTGGCGTTCCCGAAAAATTCGCATTAACAGGCGTTCCGCTGCCGCAAAAAAAACCGTTCAGGGTCGTTATGCCTGTATTGTCAGGGTCGAGCCAGTCTTTCAATCGGGTGGCGGCTGTAGTGCCGTTTTGATCCCAGGAGTATGAAAATTTGCCATAATAATCTGGTTGCGTTGGCGTAGAACAATATGATCCACCGCCGGTAAGATCGCCAACCACCTGACCGCTACCGTTAAATAACGGGGAGCCTGACGAACCGCCTTCGGTAACGCCATGGCCGTTGGCAGTTGCGGCCCATACTACTCTCCAGTGGGATTGTAATCCGCTGCCGTTCCAACCTGCCGTTGACAGTGCTGAGGAATAAGTTGATATTTTTTTAATATCCCCTGCCGGGTGATGTATGCTGACTCCACTTGTGCTTGCGGTATTATTTCTGTCCCAGCCGTTAAAGTAAGGGTTGAAAGTAGGCGCCTGGCTCAGTTGCACCAAAAAAAAGTCGGAGCCCGAATTGCCTTCGTTACCGCCATGGGCTTTCAGGGTACACCCTGTCATTGAGTTGGATGTTGGTTCGCTGGAAGGGTTTGCACAAGCGGTGGCTTCATAGTTGAAGTAAAAAACCCATTGGTTGAGATCCGCAGTGCTGGCTCCGTTACCACAATGGTCGGCCGTCAAAAAGTATGGAGTACAATCCTGCCGTTCGTTATTAAGCAGGGTCCCGGAACACCAGCCATAGGAAGTTCCCACTTTGAGAAAGATTCTGGCAACACCTTTTTTCTCATCCTGCCAGTTGGTTCCTTCGGAACAATTAATATTAACCTCACAACTTTCGGAATCTCCAAAATCCTTATAACCGTTTCTGTAGTTGAAATCACGGTACACATAGGCAATTTCTGAAATACTAAGGACAGAAAAACCTTTGGTGCGCGAGGGCTCGTAATACTCGATAGTAAAACTATCTCCAGCAATAAGTTCGGTAGCAAATAATCCCGATTCAGTATTGTTTTCCTGGGTATAAGCCCCCAATACCTTGCTATGGTCTTCGTTATACAAGTAAAGTCTGGCACCGGCAGGAAGCCAGAAATGATTATAATACACGCCCATTGCAAGCGCTCCTTTGCTCTTTATTTTCAGCCGCCAGATTCTGTCGCCATTGGGAAGGGTTTCCCAACTTCCCGAATTGTTGAGATTTAAATCAACCAAAATGGATCGTCCGACTTTTCTTAAAACACCGTTTTTAGCATCGGCCTCATCTTCTTCCTGAATAAGTTTCATATCAGGTTGTGGCAAGATTTTTTCGACGTAATCTCCTGAAACCACACCCGAAAAACTTGCAGGTATGCCACCCCGGCTTATCTGTGCATTATTAATTGCCGGAAAAAATAAAATCAGGGCCGCAATTAAAAACAGTTTTTTCATTTTTTGTTATTTTATTTTTACAAACTCTCCTTTAAAGAATGTTTTTCCGCTTTTAGTCGTGAGGTAATATACACCTTCGGCAATATCAGAAATGTCGATGGCTGTCTCAGATGTTTTAATATTCAGCACAGGAATGTTTTTCACGGCAATTCCCATGATATTATAAATTGTTACGTCATCTAAATTGCTTTCAGAAGAAGAAATATTAAGCACTATTTGATTTTGTGCAGGTGAAGGATAAATACTGATCTTTTTTTCAGCGGGATTGATGTTCGCTACGCCTAAGTCGGTAGGACAGGTTGATGCTGCTTTTCCTATCAATGTGGAAGCGCCGTTGTTTAGTGGATCGAGCCAGTCTTTCAGCCTTTTGGCGCTGGTGGTGCCGTTTTTATCCCAATGGTAAAAAAACTTTCCGTAATAATCTGGTTGAGTAGGGGTGCTGCAGAACGATCCGCCGCCGGTGAGTGTCCCTACAATTTTT
>DAOOWO010000420.1:0-2092 GCA_035371225.1 Bacteroidales bacterium
GGTCAAGGCCTTCGCGGACATAAAACTTGTCGAGGGGCACTTCTTCTCCGGCAAAAGCAAGCCTCTCCGGAATTTTTACGCTGAATATTTTATAAAATCTTTTACCTGCGTCGTAATACCTTTCGTCGAAGGCATTGTTGAGCGAATTTTTTTTTGAAAAAATAAAGAACTCCCCTGCCAGAATAATGCATAGTAGAACAACAAAAACAACCAATATCCTTTTCATGTTATTTTTCCTCCTGATCTGCGTTGGAGTTTATAATGTCGTTTTTATCTTTGTTAATATTTGCAATAATGAAAAGGGATATGAACAGCAAAAGGAAATACCCGACAAAAATGGCAGTATATAAATGTGTCCATTCATGTATGTTCAGGCAAAGGACTCCTAAAGCAGCCGAGATACAAGAAATGACAGCAATCACCAGTGCCACTTGTTTTTCGGATAAACCCAGATAGGCCAGATGGTGAGTTGTATGGTCCTTACCCCCGACAAACGGTGATTTTCCCTTAAGTATTCTTTTGATGGAAACAGTGGCGGTGTCAATAATTGGTATAGCAAAAAACATCAGCACGCCGCAAATTTGTTTGGTGGGGATTTCGTCGCGGTTGTATTCTTTAAAGTCCCAAATAAATATAATACTAAACGTAGCCAGCACCAGGCCTAAAAACTGGCTTCCGGTATCGCCCATATACATTTTTGAAGGTGGCCAGTTAAAACCCAGGAAGCCTATCAGGGAAGCAATAATTCCGAGAATAACAATATTCTGGTTGTAAGGAAAGCCCTGAATTAAAATATTCTGGATAAAGATGCCGAGAAAAATAAATATGGAGGCCAGGGTGGCAACCGCATCCATATTGTCGAGCATATTGATAGAATTCATGAGGCCGACCACCCAAAGAACCGTCAAAATATAGTTCAGGAAATTTGATTCAAAAACAGAAATATACGTACCTGAAACTATCAGTATCAATCCGCAACATATCTGGGAGAGAAATTTGACTGGCACCCTGGTGTTGTAAGCGTCATCAAAAAGCCCCATCACAAAGCCAAGGGTTGTAGCAGCTATAATGCCTAATAATTTAAAATTCAGGAACAGGCTGTTTTCATTAGAAACAAATGCCAGTGCGGTAATCGAAAGTAAAAAGATAATAAAAAATGAAATACCTCCGAACGATGGTTTGGATTGTGAATTAAATCGTACCTGACATTGAACAGTCCCTCGGGTACCCAGATTTCCCGAAAATTTAAGAAGAATTTTATTGATCAGTAAGGAGAAAAAGAGCACCACAATAAAAAAGAATAAATAAGCTACCAATAAATAGAGTTCGTTTGTTTTCAATACAAAAATTTTTAGCCGGCAAATATACTAATATTTTAATTTGTAAATAAATGGAGAAACAAAATTCTTAAAAGCCACGCCCATCTTATCGCGTTCAGAAAGCAAGGGTTGTTCACATATCCATTGGATATTTATATCCGGATCGTTCCATGCGATAACGCCTTCTGAATTTTTATTATAAAACCCGGTACATTTATAAGAAAAAATGGTGTGTTCGGCCAGGGTTACAAAACCATGTGCAAATCCGGGCGGTATCCACAGCATAAGTTTATTTTTTTCGGTAAGTTCCTGTGCCACCCACTTTCCGTAATAGGGCGATCCCTGCCGGATATCAACAGCAACATCCAACACCGCACCTTTGATAACTCTAACCAGTTTTCCCTGCTCGTATGGAGGCTTTTGAAAATGCAATCCGCGTAGAACATCCTTTGCCGACAGGGATTCGTTGTCCTGAACAAAATCATACCTAATACCCTGTTCAGCATACTTCTCCCTGTTAAAAGTTTCAAAAAAATACCCTCTTTTGTCTTCAAAAACATCGGGCTGAATTAAAAGAACATCGGGTATTATTGTTGGTATCTGTTTCACGTAATATTATTTTTTTATTTTAAAAAAATCGAGTATTCTGCGTAACAAACTTTTCTTATGTTTATGTTTTTTTGCCATCTGGCTTTCGTCCTCAATACCATATCCATAACCGTAGCCATAACCATAGCCGTAACCATAGCCATAACCGTAGCCGTAGCCTTTGT
>DAOOWO010000421.1:0-2083 GCA_035371225.1 Bacteroidales bacterium
TGACGAAATGACACACCGCGACGACAAGCTGATACACTTTTTGCGCAAGCTTGTTCATATCGAAAGCAATAATACACACATTTCTTTTACCAAAAAAGTTTTCAACTACTGGATAGACGGCAACCTGCAGCCACTTGAGCCTTATTTGCCCGAAGACGTAAAAGCCGCCATCGACCCGAAATGGGCCAGTTCCATGCAAAAGATCATACTGAAGACCGCCGAAAAAGCCCACCTGAAACCATCACAACTTATTGATGAACATCCTGATAAGGTGGACAAGTGGGTAGACTCAGTAAACGATCATTCTCAGACCAACAAAAAAAGACTGAAAATGCTGTGCAGGATATATTTTATCCTGATCGAAAAATATTCCTTCAACACGGTAAATTTGGGCAGAAGCATCCGCAAACATAATTTTATCGCCGAAAATGAAATCGTGTTATTAGAAGATGCTATTCAGAAAAAAAACCGCGAAGAAGCCTTAAAACTTATTTTCCATTTTATTTCCTTGCTCAAAGAAATCATCCTCAGCAAAGAAAAAACCGAAGGATGGGAAAATATCTATCACAAGAGGCATGTGGCATTCGGAATACCTTCGATGTACGGCGATTATCATGAACGCCGTTTTGAAGCCGGCGGACTGATTTTTAAGCTTGAACAGGCTGCCCACCTGATTATGGAAGAATGGGTAAAATCCATCAACCTGAATTATATCACAGCCAAGATCCTTGTAAAAATAGACGCTATCCTTGCCATATACAAAGAAGGGCTGGAACTCGACGGTATTACCAATGACGTATTCATTTCCAATATGGGAATGTTTAGCAACAGTTTGAAATCGCAGAGTTTTTCGCTGCATCAGTACATCAATATTTTTGAATTTATGAGCGAAAACATCCGTGAAATCATCAGCAAGTACTTCTTCAGTCCATACGAAGACATTTTGAAGATTGTAATACCAGGCATGCGAGAAGGACACCCCGACCCCGGCCCCAGCGCCAACAGCTTTTTCCACATGCAATCAGAAACTTTTTACCGCGATATGTTGTCTTCTTCATTCCTGTTGCAGAGTTTAGACAATTTCATTACAGAAATTCTGACTTCGTTGAGAAACATGGTGGAAACCCTGAGTGCAGAGCGAATCCGGGATATCATGTCGTACAACCCCGATATGGTAATCAGCCCCTTGTATGGCGAGGCAACAGTGGTAGACAACCAGGTTTTTATCGGATCAAAAGCCTATTTTTTAAAAAAACTCAAAGCGCTGCAATATCCTGTGCCGCCCGGTTTTGTGATAACAACAGAAGTTTTCAGGCGGAAAAACACCATTTTGCAGCACAAAATGCTGAGCCGTGAAATTGACACAATGATTCAGGCACAGATACGCCGGCTGGAAAAAGAAACCAGACTGGAACTCGGAAATCCCAAAAAACCGCTGATGCTATCAGTGCGATCGGGCACCGCCGTATCGATGCCCGGGGCCATGAACACCTTTCTGAACATCGGCATCAACGAAGTAATTATTGAAGAACTTAGCAAACAGCCCAATTATGGATGGACATCGTGGGATTGTTACCGGAGATTTTTGCAAAGCTGGGGCATGGCTTCAGGCATTTCGCGCGATACCTTCGACCAGATAATGATGGATTTTAAGAAAGCGGATAAGGTTGACCTTAAAGTACAATTCAAACCACACCGTATGCGGGATATGGCTTTTGCTTACCGCGAAATACTTGATAAAAACAACATCCATGTTGAAGAAGACATGTTTTTGCAGGTAAAACAGGCAATATTAAGTGTTTTTGACTCCTGGAATTCTTCGCGGGCCAAGGTGTACCGCCATCATCTGCGCATTGCCGATGAGTGGGGAACTGCCGTCATCGTACAAAAAATGGTGCTTGGCAATATCAATTACACTTCGGGCACAGGGGTATTCTTTACTAACAACCCGCATAAACGGGAACCCGGAATACACCTGTACGGAGATTATTCGCTGGTAAGCCAGGGCGAAGATGTTGTTGGCGGGCTGGTTCACGTGCTTCCCATATCACAAGACCAGCCTCATATACAGGGTAGAGAAAAA
>DAOOWO010000422.1:0-2081 GCA_035371225.1 Bacteroidales bacterium
CCACCAGTTCGCTGTTGTTGCGTGCCTGAAAATCTTTCCAGGTAAAGTCGTTATCTTTTGTTTCCGGCGCTGCGGCAGTCAGCGTATATCTTAACACATCCTGTTTCCCGGGAAATTCCGCCAGGTATTCATGCAGCCATACCGCCCAGTTGCGGGAGGTTGATATTTTGTCGCCTTCGAGGTTTAAAAACTCATTGGCCGGCACATTGTCGGGAAGAATGTAACTGCCCTCGGCATGCAGTATTGACGGAAATACTATGCAATGGAACACGATATTGTCTTTACCGATAAAATGCAACAGCCTGGTTTCTTTGTCTTTCCAGTAAGTTTCCCAGTTTTTTCCGTTAGTTTCCGCCCATTCTTTTGTTGCGGATATATAGCCTATAGGCGCATCAAACCATACATACAGCACTTTGCCTTCGGCGCCTTCTACAGGCACTTTCACGCCCCAGTCGAGGTCGCGGGTTACGGCCCGTGGCTGCAAACCCTGGTCAAGCCATGATTTGCATTGCCCGTAAACATTCGTTTTCCATTCTTTGTGTTCTTCCAATATCCATTGCCTGAGCCAGGGTTCGTATTTGTCGAGAGGCAGAAACCAGTGTTTGGTTTC
Source organism: Bacteroidales bacterium (assembly GCA_035371225.1). GTDB lineage: Bacteria > Bacteroidota > Bacteroidia > Bacteroidales > CAIWKO01 > CAIWKO01. The sequence goes on from DAOOWO010000422.1 coordinate 611, forward strand.
TTTCAGCACAGGCGGATTGCCGCTTAACACCGATTTGGGATTTATCAGGTCGGTGGCGTTGAGCGAGGTGCCGCATTGTTCGCACTGATCGCCGTAAGCCCTTTCGTTATTGCAATGCGGACAAGTCCCGGTAATATAGCGGTCGGCTAAAAACTGTTTAGCTTCTTCATCATAATACTGTTGAGTAACTTTTTCAATAAATTCGCCTTTATCATAAAGCGTTTTAAAAACCTCTGCAGAAGTTTCGTGATGAATTTTATTGGAAGTGCGCGAATAAATATCAAAAGAAATTCCGAATTCTTCGAAAGCCTTTTTAATGATGTGGTGATACTTATCCACGATATCCTGCGGCGAACATTTTTCGTTACGGGCTTTTATGGTGATAGGCACACCGTGTTCGTCGGAGCCGCCGATAAAAACAACATCTTCGCCTTTAGAGCGTAAGTAGCGTGCATAAATATCGGCAGGCACATATACGCCGGCAAGATGGCCTATATGCACGGGGCCGTTGGCGTAAGGCAGCGCAGACGTTATGGTGGTGCGTTTATAATTTTTTTCCATTGGGTTCCTTTACTTTTAAGAATGTGCAAAATTAATTAATTCGGTTTATCTTTTCATCTCAAATGTACATATCAGGGCAAAAGCCCGCTAATCCACATATTGATGTAGCACCGGCCTTAAGGCCGGTGCTACAAAGCTATCCCTTAACCAAGGACTTTAGTCCTGATGACTTATGATAATAATAAAAGTATTAGTTTTGAATCCTGTAACTCAATAAAATCAAAATGCCATACGTAAAAGTTATGATACCTGCCGTTTGGGGAACAAAATACCGCCATCCATTTTTAACAAATGAAATCAGAAATATTGTAATTGCTCATATCAAAGAAAACGCGAAAAATAAAAAACTATTCATTGACACATTAGATGGATATACGGATCATTTGCATTGCTTATTTGGGCTCAATGCAGACATGAGTATTGCTAAAGCAATGCAACTTATTAAAGGAGAGTCGGCTCACTGGATTAATGATCAAAAAATCATCAGGACAAAGTTTGAATGGGCTGATGAATACTACGCCGTATCAGTGAGTGAATCAGGCCTGGCGAACGTAAGAAGGTATATTAATGGCCAGGAAGCCCATCATAATAAAGTTACATTTGCTCAGGAATATGAAAAGTTTTTCAGGGCTGAAGCCCGCTAATCCACGTATTGTTGTAGCACCGGCCTTAAGGCCGGTGCTACAAGGCAACCCCTTAACTAAGGACTTTAGTCCTGACATCTTAATATGTACACATTATGAAAACACCCTCCTATCTCAGTAAAGGCGACAAAATAGGCATCGCCGCCCCTGCCCGGAAAATCAGCATAGAAGAGCTTCGTCCCGCCATAGATACTTTTGAGGACTGGGGCATGGAGCCTGTCTTTGCTTCCAACCTTTTTTGCAGTGATAACCAGTATGCAGGCCCC
>DAOOWO010000423.1:0-2081 GCA_035371225.1 Bacteroidales bacterium
CATATCATCGCGTATGCCGATAACATCAGATAAAAAAGAAATCATATTGGCTGTCTCGCGCACGGTTTCGCCGTGCGCGATCTGCGACTTGCCTTCGTCGAGGTCCTGAACAGCCATTCCCAGCATATTGCAGGCAGAAGCAAATGAAAAGCGGGTGCGGGTCGAATTATCCCTGAAATTAGATATGGCCAGGCCCGAATCAAACACCCTCGGTGAAATGTTTTCGGCACGCATGGCTTTCAGGGCTTCAGCGACCAAAAGCACGAGGTTCAGTTCTTCAGTGGTCTTATCCCAGGTAAGTAAAAAGTCTTTACTGTATAATGAAGAACGATTTTTCTTTATCTCATTGATGATTTCCAATAGTTTTTTCATGGCTATAATGTTTAAAATAATAATGCATAAGCGGCATAAAAAGCTGAAGCAGTTACCAGGTCGCTGACGGCTACTTTTTCGTTGGGAGCATGCGCCAAAACTTCGTTTCCAGGGCCAAAACCGATGACAGGAATTTTATATATGCCATTGATAGTTACCCCATTGGTCGAAAAAGTCCATTTGTCAATCACAGGTGCTTTATCATATAATTGTTGATATGCCTTAACACCGGTCTGAACGGCATTGTGGTTTTCTTCAATTTTCCATGTAGGATAGTATTTTTCCATTCCATAATTCAGGCCGGTAAATGCTTTTCCGTTGTAATAAAGCACTTCGGCCACAGCATCTGTATCTTTAATGATTTGTTGAATTTCGGCCATAGCAGATTCTTTGGTTTCGCCCCAGGTAAGACGGCGGTCTAAATGAATCTTTGCGTAGTCGGCAACAGCGCATAGTGAAGGGCTTCCGGAAACAAATTCTGCCAGAGCTACCGTTCCCTTGCCAAGAAACTCATCATAGGCAAGTTTTTCGTTTAGCTTTTCAATGTCGAGGCACACCCTGGAAGCCATATAAATGGCGTTTTTGCCACGTTCGGGAGCCGATCCGTGAGCAGAGATGCCTTTGAAAGTTATTTCAATTTCCATGCGTCCGCGGTGTCCCCTGTAAATTTGCAGGTTGGTGGGTTCGGTGCTGATGACTGTATGAGGTACAATCTTGTCTTCTTCGATGATGTATTTCCAGCACAGGCCGTCGCAATCTTCTTCCATCACGCTGCCGACACAGTATAAGGTAATGTCGTTTTCGAGCCCCAACTCTTTCAGTATCCTGCCGGCAGTAACAAAAGCCGCAGGGCCGCCCTTCTGGTCAACGGTGCCGCGCCCATGCACAAAGCCATCTTTTACTAAGCCGCTCAGCGGATCGAACGACCAATTGGCCATGTTGCCAAGATCCACAGTGTCGATGTGTCCGTCGATAGCGAGGATTTTTTTTCCGTGGCCGATACGTCCGATAACATTTCCCAGACCATCAATAATCACCTCATCAAAACCGGCTTCTTTCATTTGCCGGCTTAATTCTTCTGCTACCTGTTTTTCTTCTCCGCTGAGGGACTTGGCCCTAATAAGCGCTGATAGATTATTGGCTGTATAATCCTGATATTTTTCAGCCAGTTCTTTTACTCTTTCAATAGTAATACTCATAATGCTTGTTAATTTTTGGACAAAAATAACATAAAAATTATGACCAGCCCAAATTTTAAAATGAGCTGGTCATAAAAGTTTTTGCAAGAAAAAAATTTTGTCAGTTTTTATCGGGAGAAATCATTTTGTACACGATACCTGCGAGCATGGCGCCTACAATGGGGGCGAGCCAGAACAACCATAGCTGACCCAGGTATTCTGTACCGGCAAATATGGCCTGGCTGGTACTACGGGCAGGATTAACAGAGGTATTTGTAACCGGAATACTTATCAGATGGATAAGCGTTAAGGCCAGCCCTATGGCAATACCGGCAAACCCTTTTGGTGCTTTGTCATGAGTGGCACCCAGAATAACAATCAGAAACATAAAGGTCATGACAATTTCAGAAACCAAAGCGGCTATCATATCATAACCACCGGGCGAATGTTCTCCGTAGCCATTGGCGGCAAAAGCTCCGATCTCAAAACCTTCTTTTCCGCTGGCAATAAGATATAAGATGCCGGCTCCGG
>DAOOWO010000424.1:0-2059 GCA_035371225.1 Bacteroidales bacterium
TCTTCCAGCGATGCGCCGCATTTGCCGCAGAGAGACCGCCCCTGTAGTTTTTGCTTTGGTATTCTGTTTTTTGTTCCGCACGTCAAGCAGCGGATGATTACATTGTCTGGCATACTCACCTTGTAAATATTATCTCTTTTTTCCCGGAAAAAGGCAACTTATATGGCAACGTTCACGGGAACCGGCCGTAATATACGAATAAGTTCAGCCGGTGGCATCCGTGCCAGGAGACCGCGGCTGCCCGCATTAATGAAAATTTCAGGCAAATCAGAGATAGTCTCTTCCATATAAACCGGTAATACTTTTTTTGTGCCGAAAGGCGAAGTGCCTCCCACCTTATAGCCGGTATGTTTTTCCGCAATAGCCGGATGACAGGGAGAAATCGCTTTCGTACCGATGACCCTAGCCAACGATTTGGTGGAAACCTCCTTATCCCCGTGCATCAAAATAATAAGCGGCTTCCCTGTTTCATCCTCCATGATCAGCGTTTTAATAATGCGGTGTTCATCCACCATCAATTTACCTGAAGCTGTTTTCGTTCCGCCCCGTTCCTCATAAGGGTAAGTATGCAGAGTAAAATCAGCCTTTTGCGCCTTCAGGACTAAAACAGCCGGTGTTGTCGGAATCTTTTCCTTGCTCATCAGGCATTATAATAACCACGAAAAATAAAAAAGCAATAAATACGGGATAAAGGATTAAGCAGAAATTACCATTATCAGGTTGATCGTCTTGATCCTTCATGTCATAAATATTGAATACCGTAATGATATTCGCAATTCATATTGCTTTTGGCTTATTCATCTTTACTTATTGTATCAAAAGAGTTACCTAGTCACATAACATTAGCACCTTGACCGTTACTATGCATAAAAAGTATATACGATGATTCATCATGTTCGATATCATAAAGATTAATCAAAACAGACGCATACTGCTTATCAATATTCTTTTAACGCTTGTTGTTTTTGCTGTGTTTTGGCAGGTGGTCCGGTGTGACTTTATCATTTTTGATGATGATGTTTATGTTACAGAAAATATTCATGTCCAATCGGGAATAACGTTGGAAGGGTTACGATGGGTGTTTAGCACAACCTATGCTGAATTCTGGCACCCTCTGACCTGGCTTTCTCTAATGTTTGATTATGAACTTTATGGACTCCATGCGGCAGGATATCACATGACCAACCTTATCCTGCACATCATGAGCACTCTGCTGTTATTCTGGCTATTCAACCGTATGACCGGAGATATCTGGCAAAGCGCTTTTGTTGCCGCTTTTTTTGCCCTTCATCCTCTGCGTGTGGAGTCCGTCGCCTGGATAGCCGAACGCAAAGACGTTTTAAGCGTTTTTTTCTGGATGCTGACCTTGGTTTTATATGTTTATTATACGGAAAGACCCGTTGTCAGCAGGTATTTGCCTGTGCTTGCCTGCTTCGTCTGTGGTTTGATGAGCAAACCGATGGTCGTGACCCTGCCCATGGTGATGATTCTTCTGGATTACTGGCCGTTGGGACGTTTTAAGTCTCCAAGGGGCCATTTGATTGTATGGCAGTTAAAGGAAAAAGGTCTTTTTTTCATTCTCTCAGCTGTATTTTCCATTATAACTCTAAATGTTCAAGACAGTAGTTTATCTGTAGAGCACTCCTGGCAATCGAGAATTGCCAACGCGCCGGTGTCTTTTGTGATGTATATGTGGAAAATGTTTTGGCCTCATGACCTGGCTGTTTTTTATCCTTTTCCAGGTCAGTTGGATACATGGCAAGTCGTTGGCGCCACGTCGTTAATCATTATTATGAGTGCTGCCGTGATCAAAATGATGAAGCGGTGGCCTTATTTTTTGGTCGGATGGTTATGGTATGCCATAACTATTTTGCCGGTAATAGGCATTATTCCTGTCGGGGATCCGATGGCTGACCGCTATATTTATCTGCCTTCCATAGGCATTGCCATTGCGCTGGCCTGGGGTATTGCCTGTTTTGTAAAAAGCAAAAAAACAAGAAAAACAATTCTATTGCCGGCAGGAATAGTCTTTTTAACCGTCCTGGCTTTACTCGCTCGC
>DAOOWO010000425.1:0-2023 GCA_035371225.1 Bacteroidales bacterium
ACCTATATCTCAAAAAATACTGTTTGGCTTAATAATGAACTGCTTTACAGCCAAGACGATACGGTTGGTTATCAGGACTTTATCAAAGCCTCATTCAAACTCCTGTGTACCCCCTATCCCAAGTTCTATAAAATGGACATCATGAGTAAGCTTGGCTATCTGGCAACGGATATTCTGCTGAAAGACATGGATTTATTGTCCAAATATGCCAAGGAAGATATAGGACTGGTTTTTTTGAACAGTTCCTCCACCATCATCACCGACAAAGAACATCAGCAAACCATAAGCGACCGGAATAATTATTTTCCCAGCCCTGCAGTATTTGTTTACACCCTTCCCAACATCATGCTGGGCGAAATTTGCATTAAAAACGGTTTTTTCGGCGAAAATGCCCTCCTGATCTCAGAAAAATTTGATGCTGAAGTGCTTTTTACACAAATAAAACTATTGTCCGAAACCCGGCAGCTACAAGCCTGCATTGCAGGATGGGTAGAAACAAATGAAAATCATTTTGAAGCATTTACCATGCTCATCGAACCTAATGACAAGGTGGAAGGTTCAAAAGAAAAATGTACTTTTGACGTCGAAAATATTCAAAAATTATACAAACGATAATTAATACATACTATGGAAGAACAAGAATTGATTGAAAAACTCAGAAAAGAAATCATACAGCAACTGAACCTCGAAGACCTGAATCCCGAAGATATTGACCCAGATGCAGCTCTTTTTGGCGAAGGTTTAGGCCTTGATTCTATTGATGCACTCGAAATCATTGTACTGCTCGAAAAAAACTACGGAATCAAAATTGAAGACCCAAAGGAAGGTAAAAAAATATTTGCTTCCATACGGACACTGGCCAAATATATAATGGACCATCAAAAAGCCCAGTAATTGATGGAAAAGAGGATCTTTGTAACCGGCATGGGCATCATTACTGCCCTGGGAAAAAACCTGCCGGAAACTTTTGATGCTCTCGTACACTTGCGATCCGGTATCGGCCCAATCAGGCACCTCAACACCATACACCGGGGTAAAATTCCCGTGGCCGAAGTTTCTCAAACCAACGAGGAATTGGCAGGGTTGTGCGGGATGGAAAACAGAAAGGATCTGACACGCACCACCTTACTAGCCCTTATAGCTGTAAACGAAGCGATCAAATCCGCACGGCTAAGAGACGTCGGCGACACCGGTCTGATTTCGGCCAACACCGTGGGAGGCATGGACAAAAGTGAGCAGTACTATTACGACTACCTCAAATTAAAAAAAGTCAACCCTTTTGTTTCTACCAGTGATTGTGCCGACAGTACAGAAAAAATAGCTGATTACCTGGGTATTAGCAAATTTGTAACCACCATCAGCACGGCTTGTTCGTCGGCTTCCAATGCGGTTTTACTTGGCGCCCGTCTGATACAGAATGGAACCCTCAAACGTGTTATCGTGGGTGGCACCGAATGCCTCACAAAGTTTCATCTCAATGGTTTTAATGCGCTGAAAATTCTGGATTATGAGCCTTGTAAGCCCTTCGACAAAAACCGCGCAGGCATAAACTTAGGAGAAGGCGCTGCCTACCTGGTACTGGAATCAGAAGATGTAGCCTCTGAAGTCAATTTTGAATTACGCGGCTGGGGCAATGCCTGTGAAGCTTTTCATCAAACCGCCTCATCACCGGAAGGCGATGGCGCGTATTTAGCTATGAAGAAGGCACTGGAAATGAGCGGATTACAACCAGAAGATATTGATTATATCAACGCACACGGCACCGGCACCGACAATAACGACCTTTCCGAAGGCCGTGCCATACAACGGCTCTTTGCTCCACACATCCCTCTGGTCAGCTCCACTAAGCCCTACACCGGACACACTACCAGTGCCGCCGGTACAGTGGAGTCAATCATCACCTTGCTGGGCATGAAAAACAACATGGTATTCCCAAACCTCAACTTTAAGGAACAACTACCTGAACTCAACTTCAAACCTGTGGATCAACTTATTACCAACATAAAACTTAAAAACGCTTTGT
>DAOOWO010000426.1:0-2021 GCA_035371225.1 Bacteroidales bacterium
AAGAACTCTCTCATCGTGAGATTCAGGAAGTATAATTGTTTTGTTTTTTGATTTTGACACGGGATAGTGTTCATTATGAATTTCTAACTTTTCTAAAACAGCTGTTTCCAGATCAATATCAAGTTTTTTACATAAATAAACTAAAAAAAGTTACGCATGTAAATTACAAATGTATTATCTTTGTACCGTCAAAATTTATAATTGTAATATGGTTGATAGAATATTATTGGTGTTGAAGATAAAAAATCTCACACCCTCAAAATTTGCTGATGAGATCGGCATTCAAAGGTCAAGCATGTCGCATATCATGTCGGGGCGAAATTTGCCAAGTTTGGATCTAATTACAAAAATATTGGGAAAATATCCTGATATAAATTCTGACTGGTTAGTGAAAGGTGAAGGTCCGATGACAAAAACTTTTCAAATAGACCTGTTTGAACAGCAAGCAGAAAATAAAACACCTGAAGCTTCAGTAAAGCCAAAAGACGATCAACCCGTTTCTGAGCCCGTATATGACATCATAAAGGAAATTCCTGTCGAAAAATCGGAGGAAAATCAGTTAAAAACCGTGATAAAGGAAACTGAACATCTTGATATAAAGCCAGTTGAACCTGTTTTGCAGGTATCAAAACAGCAGGATGAAAAACCTTTAGAAAAGTCTGTGGAACAAAAACCTGAAGCCAACCAGTCAGAAAAACCCGAAACCGTACCCGGGGCAGAGCCTGCTATCGAAAAAATCGTTATCTTTTATAAAAACCGAACGTTTAAGGAATATTATCCTTCCTGATAAAATCTATCGCAATGTGCGAAAAAGAAATCACATTCTTTTTGTGCGTTTTCATCGCAGTCTGAGCCGTGCACGGCGTTTGCCTGCAGGCTTGTACCAAAATCCTTCCTAATCGTGCCTTCGGCAGCTTCAGCAGGATTGGTTTTTCCGATAATTTTGCGAAAATCCTCCACCGCATTGTCTTTCTGCAACATTGCTACCATTACCGGTCCCGACGACATAAAAGCAACCAGACCGGGGTAAAAATCTCTGTCTTTATGTACCACATAGAATTGTTTTGCCTGTTCCATGGTTAGATGCATAGTTTTAGCTGCCACAATGCGGAAACCGGCATCAGTGATACGATGTAATATAGGTATGGCTTTGTTGTTGCTAAAAGCCATGGGTTTGATGATTGTCAACGTGATATTACCTGCCATAACTTCATATTATTGATTAGTGTAAAAATAATAAAATCCCCATACCATCGATAAAAAATAATAATTTTGTAAAAAAAAACTTTGGAAACTACCTTTATTAAAGAAGTACAGGAAAAACTCAATGCCGCAAAAAACATTGTGGTAATCTCGCACAATAATCCGGATGGCGATGCGGTGGGTTCGGTTCTGGCTATGTGGCTATACCTGAAAAAAAAGTACCATGCTATTGCGATACTTCCCAACGACTTCCCTGATTTTTACAAATGGATGCCGGGAGCTGAGAGCATAAAAATTGGTAATAAGTCAAAAGAGGAATGTGCGGAACTCCTGGCCAATGCCGACCTGATTTTTTGTCTGGATTTTAATTCTCCTGATCGGGTGGGTGGATTGGCTCACGACCTTAGGATTTCCAAAGCTGAAAAAATTCTCATTGACCATCACTTATTTCCTTCGGATTTTTTCAAAATCAAGTATACTAGACCTGAGACTTCATCGACCACTGAGTTAGTGTATGAGGTTATTGCAGGTCTGGGTGATGAGGCAGTCATCGATTATGATATTGCCGTGGCTGTTTATGTTGGCATTATCACCGATACTGGCTCGTTCAGCCACAGCAGCAGTTATCCGGGAACCTACCTCATTACCTCGAAGTTGATTGAGATAGGAATAGATCCCGCGGAGATACAACATAAGGTATTTTGTAATTTTTCTGAAAGCCGCGTGCGCTTGCTGGGTTACTGTCTTAGCGAAAAACTAACCATCATTGAGAAATATTCCACCGCGTATATCGTCATCAATAAAGATGATATGAAACG
>DAOOWO010000427.1:0-2020 GCA_035371225.1 Bacteroidales bacterium
GACTCGAACCCGCGACCCCGACCTTGGCAAGGTCGTGCTCTACCAACTGAGCTACTTCCGCATTTCGGGCTGCAAATATACTAAATTTTTTTAAAACAAAATATTTTATGTTTTTCTCTGAAAAATTTTTAATTTTATTCCTGATTTTTACCGGCCATGTCAAAACTTTTTATCATCCCCACCCCTATCGGCAACCTCGAAGACATTACCCTCCGCGCTCTCCGCATCCTGCAGGAAGCCGACACCATACTGGCTGAAGACACCCGTACCAGTGGCATACTGCTGAAACACCACGGCATAGCCAACAAAATGATGCCTTACCACCAGTTTAATGAACACCGCAGCCTGCAAGGCCTCGTAAAACGCATACAGTCAGGCGAAAACCTGGCAATGATATCCGATGCCGGCACCCCAGGCATTTCCGATGCAGGATTCCTGCTTATACGCGAATGTATCAGCCAGGGCATAGAGGTGGAATGCCTGCCCGGCCCTACGGCTTTTGTTCCTGCGCTGGTAATTTCGGGCCTCCCCAGCGACCGTTTTCATTTCGAAGGCTTCCTGCCGCACAAAAAAGGCCGCCAGACACGCCTGACCAGCCTTGCACAATTAGAAAACACCGTTATCCTTTACGAATCGCCACACCGCCTGGTGAAAACACTGGAACAATGCTGCGAATTATTTGGCGAAGAAAGAAAAGCAGCCGTAGTCAGGGAACTAAGTAAAATTCACGAAGAAGTGATCCGCGGCAGCCTGAAAGAAATAGTCCTATCTTTGCAGGACAAGACCATCAAAGGAGAAATCGTAATTGTCATTGCCGGAAAATAATACCATGCACAAAAATTTTTTCATATCGCTGTTGCTTATCCTGCTTGCCTTTGCAAGTGTAGCACAGGAAAACATTCCCCTGCAACACGATATAGTTTTTTCGCTGGACAAATACCTCAACCGTAAAAACACCGGTGTGTTCACCGCTCTAAAACCTTATAATAAAACCGTGGTTGACCGTGTGGTTAACACCGATTCGGCTATTACTCCCGGCTGCCGGCCGGCGAAAGAAAAAGAACGATGGTTTATGCGAAAGGTCTTCCGCGAAGATTTATTTGTGATTAACCATCAGGATTTTCATCTGTACGTAAGCCCTCTGTTCAACTTCGGTTATGGCATGTCGCTGGCCGAAAAGAAAAGTTTATACTGCAACACGCGCGGGGTACAGCTCAAAGGAACTTTTGGAAAAAAAATTTATTTTATCACCAGCTATTATGAAACTCAGGCCAGGTTTCCCGATTATATTACCGACCAAATAAAAACATTTGAAGTGGGCCCCGGCACCGGCAGGGTAAAAGATTATAAGACCGGCGGCTTCGACTTCGGGACTCCCTACGGATTGATATCATTCACTCCAGAACCGCACTGGAACATACAGTTTGGCTTCGACAAAAATTTTATCGGCGACGGATACCGGTCACTGCTGTTATCCGACAACACATATCAATATCCGTTTCTCAAGATACACGTCAATTATGACTGGTTTTACTACCAGACAATTTTTACAGCCTTTCAAAACCTCAACACGGCAGCAGTGCTTAATGCTCCCTATGCCTGGTTTCACGGGTATCAGACCAAACCGGGATCTTTCAACTTTGCCGGTTTCCGTATAGGAAAGTCCGTAGAATTTGGACTTTTTGAGGGTATCATCTGGAAGGCCGCCGAAGGAAACAAGAAACTCAACTGGAATAGCTTGATACCCGTTATTTTTGTCAACACCATACATTATTCACTTTTCGACCAGAATAACATTGTAGTAGGCCTTACCGCCAAATACAAACCATTGAATACGCTCAACTTTTATGGCCAGTTGATGATAGACAACATCAGGTTCAACAAATTGTTTAAAAGAGGCTACCAGAGCAATGCCATCGGATTTCAACTGGGAGGAAAATGGTTTGATATGTTTGGAATTCAAAACTGGAACATCCAGGCCGAATATAACCAGGTGCGGCCCTTTGCTTATTCGTCGCCC
>DAOOWO010000428.1:0-1998 GCA_035371225.1 Bacteroidales bacterium
AACGACGGACAACTAATCACCGATCCCTTATACAACCCCGGGAATGCTTATAATTTCAACTACAACGCCTTTAACATCGACCTGCTGCTTTACTGGGAATTTGCCCCCGGCAGCAGCCTGAACATTACCTATAAAAATACCATTCTTGAAGAAGGAACACTTATCACTCCATCGTATTTCAAAAATTTCGCGGACATATTTGCTGAAAAACAGCTAAATTCGCTGTCGGTAAAAGTATTGTACTACCTCGATTATCAACAGGTAACAAGATGTGCACATAACAGAAAATCCAAGAAAAACCCATAATGATCAACGCTCAGAATATACAGAAGTCGTATGAAAACCTCAAGGTGCTTAAGGGCATCAATCTGGAGATAAAAAAAAGCGAAATTGTAGCTGTTACCGGCGCTTCAGGAGCCGGAAAAACCACCCTCCTGCACATACTCGGCACTTTGGACAAGCCCGACACTGGGACAGTTGAAATCAACGGACATGTGATTTCGGGACTTAACGAAAAAAAATTGGCCGCTTTCCGCAACAAACATATCGGTTTTGTGTTCCAATTTCATCATCTGTTACCCGAATTTACTGCCCTTGAGAATGTCTGCATCCCGGCATTTATTGCCCACGTTTCTAAAAAAGAAGCCGAGAAGAATGCCAAAGAGATTCTGGATTTTCTGGGATTAAACAGTCGGCTGTCGCATAAACCTTCGCAACTGTCGGGGGGCGAACAGCAAAGGGTGGCTGTAGCCCGCGCGCTGATAAACAAACCTGATGTAATCCTCGCCGATGAGCCTTCGGGAAACCTCGATTCGGCCAATGCCAGAGAGCTTCACAAACTATTCTTCGACCTGAGGGAAAATTTTAGCCAGACCTTTGTGATAGTTACTCATAATGCAGAATTTGCGGGAATGTCGGACCGCTTGTTGCATATGAAAGACGGCATGATTGAGCAATAAAAAACAGAAACGTTCGCTCTTGGGTACTATTATATTTTATTCAGCCCGAGGTGCTTAATTGCTGACGGCAGGGGCCTTATACAGGTATTGGCTGATTGCCGCCTGATCCACAAAAAAATGGGCCAGGTCGCTGCGCGAGATACGCAGATTCAGTTTTTCGCGTCCATAATATCCCACAATGATATTTCCGGTAGGTGGGCGATTAGTAAGGAGTCCTATCCTGATGAGTGTCCAGTCTAATCCGGATTGTTTCACCAGCGTACCAATGCGCCTGATTTCCTGATAGGCACCGGGAATAAGGCATTTCACAATGTGTACAAGCAACCTGAATTTGAATACCGGCCGATCATTGTCGTCATCCACGCTGGCAGTCCCCATGGCCACCAGCCTGGCAACATGATGCTTTTTCATGGCGCCAATGATATTTGCCATGCCCTGGCTCAATTCAGTGGTTTTAACATTGCGGCTTGCTCCCAGCATGCTGATAACGGCATCCACTCCGGCGATGGTCTTTTCTATGGCAGCACTATCGTCGAGTGTCCCTTTTATCACTGTTAATTCGGAATGCTGAAAACCTATTTTTGATGGATTACGTGCAAATGCCACCACCTGATATCCCTGTGAAAGGGAATATTTAATAATTAATTGCCCCGTCGGACCCGTAGAGCCAAAAACAGCAATTTTCATAGATTATCAGATTGATACCGGAAAATAAACCGGATGTTTCTCGTTATACTTCAGCAAAAAATGATGTATCATTTTCCTTTTCTGCCTTGTATTCTGAAGTTCCTGAAACAGCTCGCTGTCGTGGTTTTCAAGAAACTTACAAAAATCCTTGTAGTTAAAATGCATGGTTTCGCCTGTTTCCATGTCAAGCAAATATTCCGCATAATCATTTGAAGTGCCCACATAGGCCAGAGGCTCAGGAGAAAAGTACATATCGTGCATGCCATACTTGTCAAAGGCAACAAAATGCGACAGTGCGCCCACCATGAACATACGGTAATAGTAGCCAGGATAGCCCTGATAGATATATAAA
>DAOOWO010000429.1:0-1994 GCA_035371225.1 Bacteroidales bacterium
TTTCTGGGTGGCAGGCCATGATTCTTATAATAATGAGTATATTCTTGTAAAACTTAGTATCTAAATCCGATTCTAATAATCCGACAACCCGCGACTTTATTTAATCACAAAGAAGAAAGTGGCGAGCCATAATGACAATTATTCTTAATAATGTAACAATAATCACAATCTCACGACTAATTGTCAGGAAAAACGAAAATGACATTAAATTTGATAGTACGTTCATACAATTTTTTTTTGCAAGTATTATCAAAGTCATTGACAAATATTTATTAATTTCGAATGACTCATTAAGGTTAAAAAATTAAAAAATATGATCTGTCCAGTATGTAAAAAACCGATGCTGGTTCTGGAGCTTCAGCAGATTGAAATAGATTATTGCCAGGAATGTGGCGGTATCTGGCTCGATGAAGGCGAACTGGAACTTTTACTTGGGGATGCTGAAGAAAAGAACAACTTCATGGTATCTTTCAGCACCGACCTTAAAAACGCCGAAAAAAAACGTCGTTGCCCGGCTTGCTCAAAGAAAATGAACAAAGTGCTGGTTGGAAAAAACAATCGCGTTCTGTTAGATAAGTGCAGAAAAAATCATGGGTTTTGGTTCGATTCAGGAGAGCTGAATGAAGTCATTGAACTTGGAAGCGGGGATAAATACAATAAAATTCTACAACTATTAAACGAAATGTTTGCTTATAAATTAAAATCTAATACTAATTAAAAATTACAGGAGGTAAAAATTATGACTGCTTTATGGATTATTTTAGGAATTATTGCGGTGCTTGCTTTGATGGTTATCGGGATGTACAACTCCCTGATAAAATTGAGAAACCAGGTAAAAAACGCCTGGGCCCAAATTGATGTTCAGCTAAAACGCCGTCACGATCTTATTCCTAACCTTATTGAAACGGTGAAGGGCTATATGGTTCATGAACGCCAAACGCTGGAAAGCATTACCAATATGCGCAGCCAGGCAATGAACGCCACAAATATGCAGGACAGAGTGAAGGCAGAAGGAGAACTTTCCAATATGCTGGGCCGTCTGCAGGTAGCTGTTGAAGCCTATCCCGACCTGAAAGCCAACCAAAATTTTTTGGCATTGCAGGAAGAGTTAACTTCCACAGAGAATAAGATTTCATATGCCCGTCAATCATACAATGACCAGGTATTGTTTTACAACAACAAAAAACAGACCTTCCCGTCAAATATTATCGCCGGCATGTTCAACTTCAAAGACGAAGTATTTTTCGAAATTCAGGATCAGGCAGAAAAAGAAGTGCCTAAAGTTAGCTTCTGAATCTAGTAATTAATTACGAATTTATAATACAGGCATATTATGTGGGAAGTTATAAAAGCTAATCAACGCAAGTCGATGGTATTGTTTGTACTGATGACAACAGTGCTGGTGGGATTGGGCTTTGTTATTGGCTATGCTTACGATCCTGAAGGGGGCGGTGCCTTTGCTGGGATGGCTATTGCAGCGATTGTCATGATTATCATGTCGTTGATTTCCATCAAATCGGGCAGCAAAATAATGCTGGCCGCCAGCAATGCCAAGGAAGTTACCCCCGAAGTGCACCCGCAATTGTTCAATGTAGTGGAAGAAATGCGGATCGCTGCCGGGATACCAAAAATGCCAAAAGTTTATATTATTAATACCGATGCTCCCAATGCCTTTGCTACCGGCATGAGCCCCGATAACGCCGCTGTGGCTGTAACGGCTGGATTACTGGCACGAATGAACCGCGATGAATTGCAAGGCGTTATTGCCCATGAGATGTCGCATATTACTAACCGTGACATTCGGTTTATGACATTAGCTGGGGTAATGCTGGGATCTATCGTAATCATTGCAGAAATATTTCTGCGGAGTTTGTGGCTTACTGGCGGACGTAGCCGCAACAGTAACAGCGGGGGCAACCAAGGCCAAATCATCATCATGATTATAGCCATGGTATTTGCCATCCTCGCTCCCATCATGGCACAGTTGCTGTACT
>DAOOWO010000430.1:0-1979 GCA_035371225.1 Bacteroidales bacterium
TTCCATCGGCGATGCCACCCTGAAAGCCTTTGTTTACAGCGAAAAAAAAGATTGCAGGCTGGTACCCGGCGAAATATACAACATTGATAACATTGATGCCGAAAGGGAACGCATCACACGCACTCTCCGCAATAACGGATATTATTCTTTCAGCAGAGAATACATAACTTTTGCCATCGACAGCTCGCTGAATAATCACCAGGTAGACATCAGGATAAAGATTTCCGATGCCCTCGCGCCCTCCGAAAGCAAGCCCGACTCGATGATAACCATGAAACACAGGCGGTATACCCTGAATAAGATTATTGTCAATACGGACTTTGAAACCGACAAAAACAAAATTATCAAGTACGACACGGTGAGGGTCACCATCCCGGCACGCCAAAAAAACCGGCCTCATAAAGTATATTATTACGTATTCAGCGACAAACTGAGAATTAACAAAAAAACTTTATCGCAGTCCATTTATGTAGACAGCGGCGACATCTTTACGATTTCCGATGTGGAAAAAACCTATAAAAGCCTGCTCGATCTGAAGATATACCGCTTTGTCAACATAACATTCAGGGAAATAAAAAACCCTGCAAAAGTTACCGGGGAATTGGAATGTTATATACGACTTACCAAGGCTGCCACCCAAGCCATAGCAGTGAGCGCCGAAACCACCAATAAGGGCGGCGAGTTGGGCCTTTCGGCCAGTGTTATATACGAAAACAAAAATCTGTTCCGGGGAGCCGACCTGTTTAACATCAAGGTGAACGGGGCAGTAGAATTTCAATCTCTTAAAAAAGATGCCATCAAAGAAAGTCCGGTAATAAAAAGCCTGCCATTCATCAATACTGTAGAAACAGGCATAGAGCTAAACCTGAAAATACCTCGTTTTGTAATCCCAGTAAAACAGGAAAAGTTTCCAAAATATTTTAAGCCTAAAACCAATCAGAACACCTTGTTTAACTACCAGAAACGCCCCGACTACGAACGGTATTTCCTTTCCGGATCCATCGGTTATCAATGGAAAGCCAGCGATTATGCCACACATATTCTTACTCCGTTTCAGGTAAATCTCATCAAAATTACCCCGGACTCGACTTTCAAAGCCCAGATCGATGCACTGAACAACAAAACCCTGCAAAATGCCTACCGCGACCACATCACCACCTCGCTGACCTACAGCTTTATTTATAATACCCAACAAATCAACAAGAATAAAGATTTTATCTACTTTAAAACCAATGTGGAACTCGCCGGACTTATTTTCTGGGCATCCAACCAAATAAGAAAAAAACAAGGGGCATACACCCTGATAGGGTTGCCGTATTCTCAATACTACCGAATTGATGCCGACTTCAGGTACTATATGGTGTTTGATGAACAGAACAGGATAGTGTACCGTGCTTATGCCGGCTACGGATCACCCTTCGATGACAAAAATGTACTGCCTTTCGAGAAAAGCTTTTACCTGGGCGGTGCAAACAGCATGCGCGGTTGGCGATTAAAGACACTGGGGCCGGGCGCTTACAAACAGCCCGATAGCCTTTCGTTAGAAAAAATCGGCGATATCTCCCTGGAGATGAATATAGAATACCGCTTTCCGATATATAAAATCCTGCGCGGGGCAGTTTTTGTGGATGCCGGAAATATTTGGCTGCGCAAACCATCCAATCAGTTGCCGCTGGCTGCTTTCAATTTTAGGACTTTTCTGGGCGAATTGGCTTTTGATGCAGGACTGGGCCTAAGAGCCGACTTAGGATATTTTGTAATCCGTCTCGATGGCGCCACGATACTAAAAGACCCTTCAATGCCCTTACATTACCGCTGGATAGGGCAAAACGACAAAAAGTTTAAAATTATCGGCAATTTAGGAATAGGCTATCCTTTCTGATTTTTTCAGCAGCCCTCCTGATATCACTATCAATCCAGCGATACAGTAATTTGCTGCTGTTTATATAAGGTTAATTCTGAATATAACGTTGCCGGGT
>DAOOWO010000431.1:0-1977 GCA_035371225.1 Bacteroidales bacterium
GAGAATTTTTAATTAAATCTTTTTTGCAATGTTATCTTTACAGAAGCAAAGCCTGGTGTTTCATCAAGTTTTTTATTAACCAAAATTATAACCCATGAAAATTCTGAAAAAAATTATCATTGCATTGCTTGTAATTATAGCACTTATATTACTGGTATTATTATTCATGCCCTCCAAAAGGCATATGGAAGAATCAATCAATATCAAAGGCCCGGCAAAGAACATCTATGAGCAGGTAATCACCATGAAAAAGTGGGAAAAATGGATGCCTTTCTCAGAAGAAGATCCGGAAATGAAAATATTTTACGAAGGTGCACCAAAAGGCGTGGGCGCCATCATGAAATGGGAAAGCAAAAAACAAGGTAATGGCTCGATGACCATTGAAGAGGCAGAGGCCTACAAAAAAATAAAACTTAAACTGGAATTTGAAGGCCAGGGAATTTCGCACAGCGATTTTTTATTTACAGAAACGGGTGAAAGCACCGATGTAGTATGGAGTTTGGATATTGAAAACCTGAAATATCCTATCGGCAGACTGATAGGAATTTTTATGCCCGGGACTATTCATAAAAGTTTCCACAACGGTTTGGTGACACTTAAAAAAGTCAGCGAAGAATATACTTCGGCATTAGGTATATTCAAAACCTCAGAGGTGAGCATCAAAAAGATGGAAAAACAGCATGCTCTATACATCAGGGATTCAAGCAGAATAGATGAAATTGACATGATTATCGGAAAATTATTCGGGGAGTTATATCAGTACCTGGGCATGAATAGAATTGAATGCACCGCACCGCCTTTTGTACGTTACCTTGTTTGGGACGAAAAAGCAAATAAAAATGTGATGGAAGCAGGTGTCTTTATTAAAGAACCTGTCAAGGGCAATGACAGGGTGAAATACCAGGAAATTCCCGTACAGAATTACGTCAGGGCCATACATACCGGCGCCTATGAAAGTGTGCACAACACCCACATGGTCATTGACAAATATATTATCGACAACAAGCTTACCCTTACTGGTGCCCCAATGGAAATTTACATCACCGATCCGGAAAAAGAACCTGACATAACAAAATGGGAAACCGAGGTACTGTATCCGATAAAATAAAAGAATATTTTCCTCAATAAAAAAGCGGCCTCAGCCGCTTTTTTTATCCTAATAACTTGATCCACCTGCCGGGGCATACACTTCATATTCGTAAACGACAGATTTTTTTTCACCCGCGTTCAACGGCAGTTCCCAGTTAATATTTACAAAGGGGTTCAGCCCGTTATACCTTCCGCTTTTGGTAATAATACCGTTGGAACCAGCCGAAAGGGCATTGGCGGTTAGGTCTTTTTTTATGGTCAGCAATATCTTTTTATTCTGCAGATTCTCAATGTAAATCGTTCCCTTTACAGTAACTTTGTTGTAATAAGTCTTACCGATTTTTTTTACGTTCTCTTCCTTTTTTAATTCCTCTTCCTTATTCTTGACCACTACATCACCAGCTTTTGAAAGCTGTACCGAAATATCAGCGCCTGTGGGCGTATATTTAATCCGGTCCTGCGCCAGGGGTTGTAAATGTTCATCCTGCACAAAAACAGGCGCCGTGGTAAAGGGATAAGTAGTATTGTTGGTAAGCAACAATGAGTGATATACATCCATGCGCTTTTCGGGGTCGTTGCTGATATAACTGTAATAAGAATAATTGGCCACATCACCGATATTGACTTCATAAACATCCTTGTAAGGTACTTTTACGGAAAAAATCTGAAAACTTGATTTGCTTTGCATCGGCAGGTTTACTTTTCCTATACGGTACATATACAGGTCGTTGGTTTTCTCGCCTTCGGTCGAATAATCATAAAACTGTGGAATATTGGCATCCCCTGCTGATCTTTCTTCAGCCATAAAAACATTGCTGGTAAAATAAGTCTGACTTTGTGCAGCAGGGAGTGCAGGCTTAACGTCATAAAGATATGTCAGTGAGTTAT
>DAOOWO010000432.1:0-1970 GCA_035371225.1 Bacteroidales bacterium
CGTTAACCTTTCCGATTTTTGCTTCGCCGCCGAAAGTGATTTCGTTTTTCTTGCCTGCCGGTGTTTCGGCCCACAAACGTAATCCATAATCTTCTCTTCGTGAATCCACCTCATACAGCGTGTAGGCGCCATCGCTGTAATACTCATTCAGACGGAAATACTTTTCGTATAAGCCATAGGCATTTGCATAGATCCGCCACTTTTTTACCTGTCCCGTGTACTTGAAAAATGCCCGGTAGGTATCGCGCTCGGTATTTGACCCCACGTCTTCATATATTTTCACGCCACGCCCCCTGATATCATTAAAATATTGAAAAGATAATTCAACGGTATTATTTTCGCTGATATGATACCCCAGGGAACCTCCGGCAAACCACTCCTTGAGAAACACCGGCACCACTATGGAATCATTTTCCTTGATAATCTCATCCGGCGTATTGATGTATCCATCGCTGACATGATGATTAAAAAATGCCTTCCAAAAAAATAATTTTTTATAAAACGACCCCGAAAGATCGGTTTTCAACTCCATAGTTTTATAAGTTCCTGAGGACACACTTACTTTACATCCAAAAGTGCCTTCGGGCGGTTTGCTCATGATGTTGATGATGCCACCCATGGCATTTGACCCATAAAGGGCGGAGCCTGGGCCTTTGATAATTTCAATTTTGCCAATGTTGTCTTTATCGATGATGTTCCAGTTGACCGAGCCGCCATCAGACTTATTGAGCGGCATACCGTCATACACTATCAGTGTTCCGGTTTGCGAACCACCGCCAATACCTCTCAACGCCACCACCGTGGTGGAAGAAAAAATCCCAAACTCATTGCTGACATTGACACCCGAGACAGCATCAAATAATTTACTGGCTGAAATAGAGGGAATGCGTTTTATTTCCTGTTCGTCAAGCAATTTTGTCCTGACAGGAATATCGATCTGCTCAAAGTTTCCTGTATTCTCATTATGGATAACGACACCATCAATAGTAACGGAGGCTTGCCCCAGAACAAAATCAAGTTTTATCACAGTTTCTTTGTCAATCACAATATCTTTGGCCAGAGAAGTATAACCCACATGGGTTACTTCCATGTGGTATGCACCTTTCCTGACGGTGTTTATTCTGTAAAAACCTTTTTCGTTGGTAATTGTCCCGTATCTGGTTCCTGCCAGAATCACGTTAACATCTGCAACCGGGATTTGGTTGCTATCCAGGATATATCCCTCCACTGATTGGGCTGAGGCGGTAATCGCCAGCAAAATAAAAATTATATGTAAGGTTACCTTTTTCATAAAAAGACTGTCGGCAATATTCCTGCCGACAGTCCATCAATAAGTATTGGTCAGTACTTTTTTAATTAACCAGGATTTTACGTGTTGCCACCTTGGATTCGTTTGCAAAATGCAACACAACGACATATAATCCAGAGTCAAAATTAGTCATATTTATTTTCACAAATTCTGTCCGGCTGGCGGCACTGTATACGAGTGCTCCCATCATATTATATATTTCTGTTTTCACAATTTCTTCCGATGATTCAAGGTTGAGGACATCACTACAGGGATTCGGATATACATTCACATTATTATCATAGATAATACCCTGCATGCCAGCCATATGAGTGCCGGTAACGATAATGTCATCAATCTTTGAAACTCCAAGGGCAGTAACATCGGCCCCGCCCACACTCTCATTTGTAGTCATAAGCCAGCGCAGATACACTGAGGTTGTGCCGGGATCATTAACATCGGCAGGCAGTGCCACTTCATTGAGCACACCGGTGGTCCAGTCGTTGGCAGTGGTGATATTACCTCCGGGGACATCAGCCCAGGTGCCTGATCCACCCAACTTATACTGTAATTTCCAATATTTAGGGCCTGGATAGGTTCCGCCCGAACGTTGTTTCGACCACACTTTCATATCATAATAATCATCAGCTTTGAACTTTACAGACCAGAACTTAAAATTTGC
>DAOOWO010000433.1:0-1966 GCA_035371225.1 Bacteroidales bacterium
ACTCTTCGGGGATATTATATAAGGTAGTGGATTATGGTGTGGAAGAAGAAACCGGTACGGTAAATTATGATAAAATGGAAGAAGTAGCCCTCAGGGAACGTCCGAAACTTATCATAGCTGGCGCATCAGCTTATTCACGCGACTGGGATTTTAAACGTATGCGCGAAATTGCAGATAAAATTGGTGCTGTCCTCATGGCCGATATTGCGCATCCTGCCGGGCTTATTGCCAAAGGGCTGCTGAGCAATCCTGTCCCGTATTGCCATATTATCACCACTACAACTCATAAAACCCTACGCGGGCCCCGTGGCGGGATGATTATTATGGGAAAGGATTTTGAAAACCCTTGGGGATTGAAAACACCCAAAGGCGAAATAAAGATGATGTCGGCCATGCTCGACTCCGCGGTGTTCCCCGGCATTCAGGGCGGACCGCTGGAACATGTCATAGCGTCCAAGGCAGTGGCTTTTGGCGAAGCGCTGACCGATTCTTACAAAAACTATATACTGCAGGTAAAGAAAAATGCTGCCGTCATGGCAAAATGTTTCATGGATAAAGGTTATAAAGTGATCTCCGGTGGTACAGACAATCATTTGATGCTGATTGACCTGCGTACCAAATTTCCCGAAATTACAGGTAAAGTGGTTGAAAATACCCTGGTAAAAGCACACATCACCGTGAACAAAAATATGGTGCCTTTCGACAGTCGTTCGCCGTTCACCACATCGGGTCTGCGTGTTGGCACACCGGCCGTTACCACCCGCGGTATGAAAGAAGAACATATGCCTGTTATAGTAGACTTGATCGACGAGGTGATAGCTAATATTGAGAACGAAACTGTTATTACTGCAGTAGGAGGAAAAGTCCAGAAAATGATGAGAGACTTCCCATTGTTTGCCTATTAAAATAAATTACAAACAAAAGAAGCTGTCTTAATAGCAAGCTGCTGTTCTGTATATTTTCCTAGTGATTATCACTAATTGAAATTTACAAAGACATTCTCTGTGGACCACCCGTGCCTACAGAGAAAACCCGGCAAAAATTGCATTTTAAGACAGCTTTTTATTTTTTTCCTTATGAAAACAATTTATATGATCCGTCATTCAGAAGCTTCGCCGCGACAGGGCAGCATGCCTGATTACATGAGGCCTTTATCATGGAATGGAGTTGACAGCATAAAAATTTTGGGAGAATTTTTGAACAAAAATGGTGTCCACTTCGACAGCATACTCACCAGTCACGCTGTACGGGCATACGAAACGGCACTTTATCTGGCCGAAAATACCCATTTCCCAAATGATAAAATAATTGAAGACAAACGTTTATATACGGCTGATTTTCATGCATATATCAATATTCTCTTTGAACAACCCGACGATTACAGTTGCCTGGCCATAGTGGGCCATAATCCGCAAATCACGGCTCTAGTAAATTATTTTCTGAAAGGACATGATGCTTTCTTGTTGCCCGGTGCTACGGTCGCTGTAAAAATTGATACCGATAAATGGACCGATGTTTGTCTGGCCAGGAATGAAGTAGTTTTAAGCTGGACTCCTGGCAAAAAAAATAAGTAAATACATGAAAAAATGGCAGTTGTCTTTACTTTTTCTGATCAAAGATGTCGGTAGTAATATTGAGGAATCTACGGTATTTTGTGAATGATAATTTTTAAGTTGCTATTCCCATTTTTTTCTTTGTGCTAAAATCGAAAATTGTCTTGGCAGGAAAAAAAAATTGTGTAGTTTTGTAAACACTGAATATAATATTAAATAAAATAATAAGATATGCAAAAATTAATGTTACTGGGAGATGAAGCAATAGCTCAGGGTGCCATTGATGCTGGTATTTCAGGAGTATATGCTTATCCGGGAACCCCTTCGACTGAGATCACTGAATACATTGAACATTCAAAGGCTGCCAGAGAAAAAAATATTAAAGCAAATTGGGCTGCCAATGAAAAAACAGC
>DAOOWO010000434.1:0-1937 GCA_035371225.1 Bacteroidales bacterium
ACTTCACGAACTTCCTGCAAATATTCCAGTTCTCCCGGATGTTTTTTCTCGAGTTCGTTCATAATTTTTTCTACGTTCATGATAATAATTTTTTAGATTTATACTTAGTGAGTGAAACCATAAATTTTGGAGCAAATTTATATATTATTTTCTGAAAGCAAGCAAAGTAAGAAAAAATATTTTTAAATATAAATAATTACAAATCAATGATAAAAAAATGATTTTTTACCATAAAGACTTCTATCCCCCTGTAATCAGCAGTTAGTTAATACAACCTCAAATTTTTACTCCGGATTGGTTATAGGTTTGTAAAGCACTCCTATCTGGCGTTTACCGTCAATTTTGAACAACACAGGGTTTTCGAACCTGACTACCCTGACATATTCATCCTGATACCTGGCTGGACAATTATTCAGAAAATCAATATCATAATAACCGTCGTTTATAAATGGGTTTATGGTAAAATACCCTACACGGAAAGAAGTGAGGTTGTGAAAGAAATGTGTACCCTGCGAAGGGTCTATACGATACCGGTCGAGCCCCGACTCTACGATAAGCCTGGCAGCCGAAATCTGTGCCCATTTCACAGGTATTCCCAGCCAGGGATCGCTTGAGCCCCACCTGCCCGGGCCAATTAGCACATAATTTCTGTTTTCCTGAAGAAAGCCATCGTTCAGGTTTTCAATAACTGTAGCGATATCCCTGGTTTTTGAAGGATCAAATGATTCGGATTTCACATAAACAATATCGCTGACATTGTTGTAAATCCCGTTTCCCATCGCCATATTAGAACTGATAATCAAGCTGTTTTTATCCAGCATATCCAGTTTGTCGTGAATCTCTTCCTTGTTTTGAACAATGGGCCTTATCTGCAAAAAATTAAATACCCGGGGATATCCCTCCGGTACGTCGAGATTAACCGCAAATTCTATTTCCACTGGGTTATTCATTTCGCGCTGACCAGTTTCCAACAGTGTTTTCAGTATATCGGCCAAGGGAAAAGTGTTGTAATTTAAAATTTTTGAAAAAGAGATAATCTTTTTCCCTGCAGGATTATAAGTATCATGCAACATATTGTTGTTCAGGTCATACATCGACACCAGATGCCGTAAGGATCCATCTTCAACCACTCCGCTGACAGGCAGTTTGAGAATGTTGACACCATCGTCGGTGGAAGGCACAAAACTCTCGGGATTAAGATCCAGAGCCATAAACCTGTTTTGTGTTTCTTTCAAGGCAAGCTGAGGAGACGATAACTGCATGATATTTTTGGGATAATATGGTGAAAACCGGATGGAAGTACCGCCTTCAACAATATATTTGCCCAGACCAAACGCAATATTAGCAACGCCATCTTCGCTTTTTTCGGGATAGACCGGATAAAAATTAATAGAACGCGCCACCCCGGAAAAAGTGGGGTAAAAGATATTGCCGTATTGCTTACCGCAAACTTCCTGCAAGATAATGGCCATTTTTTCCTGATCGATGATATTGGAGGTAGTTGTCATATACGATTTGCTGGCTTTGAAAAACACCGAGGCAAACACGGATTTAATCGCACAACTGAGCATTTCAATCATTTTACGTTCATTATCAACTCTGGGAATCATATAGGTAGAATAAATCCCCGCAAAAGGCTGATAATATGAATCTTCAAGCAGGCTTGATGAACGGATGGCTATTGGATTTTTTACCACATGGACAAAGGCGAGCAAATCTTCATGTATTCTGAATGGCAGACGGCCCTTAACGAATTCTTTCAGGATTTCCTCATCCGACATTTCCGACAAGCCTGTTTTATACAGTTTGTTTTGTTCCATAAACTCATCAAACACATCGGTAGTAAGCACCACGGTGCGTGGAATGGTGATGATTACATTTTCAAACATATCCAGAATACGGTTGCGCTTGATGAGCGAATCAATAAAGGCAAGACC
>DAOOWO010000435.1:0-1933 GCA_035371225.1 Bacteroidales bacterium
AAAAAAAGATTGGGATAAAACGAAAAAGTGTTTACTTTTGCCATCATAAAAAACAACAATTAACGGAATGTAGAATTTTGCACAATAAAAGGGGAGGAGATGGCTATGATAGAAACCATCAAATTTAGCACGTTTAACTGGATACATATTTTAAACCCCAGTGAAGAAAATTTCGATTACTTAATAGAGAATTACAATTTCCACCCCCTTGACATTGAAGACTGCCGAAGCAAAGTTCAACGCCCAAAAATCGATATCTACGACGATTACTATTTCCTGATTCTTCATTTCCCGAGTTTTGACAAAGCCAATAGATTCCTTGATACCAAGGAGGTAAAGATATTCTGGGGTAAGGATTTTATCATTACCATAGGAAACTCGCACTGGATTGTAAAAAAATTTTTTAACACCGTAAAAGAAAACCTGGAAGCCTTCAAACAGGAGCTTAGCGCCGAAACCAGCGACGCCCTGCTCTATGAGATTATGGAACGGCTTATGAAAGACACCCTGTCGCTGGTGGGCCGGATAGGCAGTGAAGTGGACCAGATTAACTACGGCCTGTTCAACGATAAGTCGCAAAAAATTATAGAGAAAATATCGGTTACCCGGAAAAATGTTATCCTGCTGGATACCAGTTTCAGGCCGCAGGTACGCGTGTTTCACAAGTTTGAATCGGGCGAAATCAAAGGTTTTGCCGAGGAGATGGAAGAATACTGGGGCAATATCCTCGACTACTATCAGAAACTCTGGGATATGATAGAGGACTACAAAGAACTTATCGAAGGCCTCTCAAAAACCTATGATTCGCTGCAGACAAACAAGATCAACGAAATCATTAAAATGCTTACCCTCATCTCCACGGTGATGCTTCCTATGACTTTTATTGCCAGCGTGTATGGTATGAACGTGGGCCTGCCTTTTCAGAATCAGCCTGCAGCCTTCGTCATTGTGACGGCCATTATGCTGGGCGTACTGATACTGTTCCTCTGGTTTTTTATCCGCAAAAAGTGGTTATAACTTTTTGGTCAGGCCTTCCATAAATTCTTTGGTATTGATGATATACCGGCTGTGTGTTCCCGAGCCGATGGGACCTTCGTTGTCGAAGGCCAGAACAGTGTAAAAAAGTTTTTGGCCATCTTTTTTTTCCAGGCGAGCCTCACATCGCACCACCTTGTTCATGGGCGTAGCCTTAAAATGTTTTACACAAACCTCGGTGCCCACGGTGTTATACCCTTCGGGCAGGTACCCGAGCACGGCCTTCATCGCGGTGTGTTCCATAAGAGCTATCATGGCCGGTGTGGCAAAAACTTCCACCATCCCCGAGCCGTAATAAGCAGCCGTGTCGTTAAAGGTTACTGTTTTTTCTTCGCAGTGGGTGATCCCGGGTTCAATGTTTTCAAACATATTTTTTTCGTTTATTTGATTTTTTTTGCTTTGGATTTCTTATCTTTATCTTGTCAAAGATAATTTTTTTTCAATTTTTACGGTTTTTTTGATAGGTTGAAATGTTAATATGGCAATATTAAATAAATAAATCTGATATTGTTAAGAAGTCAATGCAATATTGCGTAAAAGTATTAATTTCAGTTATTTAGCATGTTAAATAATAGTTAAAAATTAACATTTGATGCTTCTTGCCAGTAAAAGACTTATATTTGTGTAATGAAAAAAAGGTTGATTCAATTCATATTAATTATTACAACCCTGTCACTTATGGGGATTGTATTGACACAGGTATTATGGGTCAAGCGGGCCATTGATCTGCGTACTAACGAGTTCAACCTGATGGTGCAAAGCAAGCTGTCCAAAATTGAAAAACAGTTGTATGATTACCGCGAGAAGTATATACTTGTAGAGCATGGCGATATATGTGATGCCAAAAATGATTCGGTATTGGTCAACCATTGGTTCCACGACGGCATTTGCACCGTGT
>DAOOWO010000436.1:0-1930 GCA_035371225.1 Bacteroidales bacterium
GTACCATATGACGGTACCAGTACCTGGATAAAAGGAGCTGATAAAGGCCCTGATGCTATTCTTGAAGCTTCTGCCAATATGGAATTGTATGATATTGAAACCGACAGCGAAGTATATAAACAGGGAATTTTTACTTCCAGTCCCGTAATGGAGAAGTCCAGTCCTGAAAAAATGACATCTGCCGTGTATAAAAATGCACTGAAATATGTTGCCGACAACCGGTTTTTAATTACTATCGGCGGTGAACATTCTGTTAGTGTTGGCGCTATTCAGGCCCATGCCGAAACCTATGACAGGCTTACGGTACTTCAGTTTGATGCCCATTCGGATATGCGTCCCGAATACGAAGGCAGCCCTTACAACCACGCATGTGCCATGGCTCGTGCCATTGAGTTCTGCCCCGTGGTACAGGTTGGTATCAGAAGTATGGACGTGGAAGAAAAAAAATATATAATAAAAAGCCGGGTGTTTTTTGCTGAAGAGCGCATGAAAAACCCCGGATGGATGGATAAGGCCGTGAATTTGCTTTCGGAAAATGTTTACCTTACTATCGACCTGGATGTGTTTGACCCGTCTATCATGCCTTCAACCGGTACGCCGGAGCCCGGAGGCCTGTTTTGGTATGAGGTGTTGGAAATGATTCGCAAAGTCAATGAAAAATGTAATATTGTCGGCTTTGATGTGGTGGAACTTTGCCCCAATAAAATTGACAAAGCACCTGATTTTCTTGCATCGAAACTTATTTACAAAATTTTGAGTTATAAATTCAATAAAAAATAAATCATCATGAAATTAAAAAAGAAAGACCTGTTAAAAGAAACTATCAAGCATTTCGATATTATAAAGGTAGACACAACCCCTGTTATCAATGCTATGCGTGATATGTCATTTACTTCACGTGATACGGCTGTTGCCGCGGATATTTTCGACCGGATGATCAAAGATAAGGATTGTACGATCATTCTGACACTGGCCGGAAGCACAAGTGCAGGCGGATGTATGCAGGTTTACGTTGATATGGTTAAGAATAAAATGATCGACGTAGTTGTCGCTACAGGCGCTTCCATCGTGGATATGGATTTCTTTGAAGCTCTTGGGTTCAAGCATTATAAAGGCACACCGTGGATAGATGATAACATGCTGCGCAGCCTTTACATTGATCGTATTTATGATACCTTTATTGATGAAGAACAATTGCAGGCGTGCGATAATGCTGTTTATGAAATAGCCAATTCGCTGGAACACCGCCCGTATTCTTCGCGTGAATTTATTTGGGAAATGGGAAAATACCTTACTAAACACGGTAAGAAAAAAGATTCGCTGGTTCAGGCTTGCTATGAAAATAATGTTCCTATATTTTGTCCTGCATTCAGCGACAGCAGCGCCGGTTTCGGTTTGGGAAAACATCAGTGGGAAAATCCTGAAAGCCATGTGAGCATCGACTCTGTAAAAGATTTTATCGAGCTTACAAAAATTAAGATGGCGGCTAAAACCAGCGGTTTATTCATGGTTGGTGGCGGTGTCCCAAAAAATTTCACACAGGACACTGTTGTTTGTGCCGAAGTTCTTGGTTATGATGTACCTATGCATAAATATGCTATTCAGCTTACTGTTGCCGATGTACGCGACGGCGCCTGCTCAAGTTCCACTCTGAAAGAAGCTTCTTCATGGGGGAAAGTGGAAACAAATTACGAACAAATGGTATATGCCGAAGCTACTACTGTAGTTCCTTTGATAGCAAGTTATATCTATCACAAAGGCGACTGGAGCAAACGTAAAAAATACGAATGGACAAAACTGTTTGAAAAGAAAACAGCAGGAAAAGCTAAAGCAAAGAAAAAATAAGGGTCGGTGTGAATGTTGAGAGCAACGCTTACTTTTTTGATAAGATTGCTCTATATATTAAAGATTCGCTTTAATGATTCGCTGT
>DAOOWO010000437.1:0-1919 GCA_035371225.1 Bacteroidales bacterium
AAAAAACATCTGTTTCCAACAATGTCGCCGTGGGCAGGTACACCGAAATAAAGAAAGCAGCCCAGACCGAATACTGGAAAAAATCTCAGGATGATTTTTCTCAAAAAAGACACCTGGATGCTTTCGACAAACTGCTCCATTATATGCTGAACCCTGCCGTCGAAAACATAAAAATAAACCGCCGCGACGGCGCACTAAACTTCGAAATGCTGCAAGGCTCCAAAATCATCTTCGGAAAAGCCGATGAAAACAATTTTTCGGCTGAAGCCCGCATAGCCTGTTACGACAGGCCAAGCGTAGCCTTCCTGCGCAAACTGATGAATATGAATTACGTTCTGCAATATAACCGCTTTGCCATAAAAGATGATATCATATACCTCAAATTCGACAGCAAAACCATAGACGCTTCGCCAAACAAAGTATATTATGCTTTGCGCGAACTGGCCCTCAAATGCGACAAGATTGACGACAACCTGGTAGGTGAATTTGAAATGCTGCATGCCATCGACAATGGACATACAGTGGATATCCCCGAAAATCTCAAAGAAATAAAATACAAATACCTGCACCGGTGGATTGACGAGGCGCTCAATAAAATTTCCACTCTTAACGAGGACAGGATGTCGGGAGGAATTTCATATATCTTGCTAGCCCTGCTATTTCGTATAGACTACCTGCTTCAGCCACAAGGGGTATTTTTCGAAGACATTGAAAAGATTAACGGCATTTACAACGCAAAAGATAACAAAAGTACGCTGGAACGTAACCGCCTGATGATCGAAGAGCTGAAAAGAGTTAACGGCAAAAGCAAGGAAGAAATTTTCAAGAACCTCTACGAAGTGAAAATCACCTTTGGTTATGTGCCGGCAACCAGCCACAAACAATTCTATGAGTTTATTCTGGAACAGTTTAAAAATACCAACTGGTATTACGACAACCGCTATCCGGATATTGTAACCTGCATTTATGAATGGATTATCGGATATTCGTTGTTTTATTACGGCCTGTTCCCACCGACCTATGATTTCCTGAAGCTGGCTTATACCGTCATGCAGCCGGCATACTTCGCTGAAATGGGCGCCCCCTTGAACCTCTGGAATCAGGCAAACAGCACTTTTAACAAAACGGCCATCGAAAAAGAAATTCAAAAAATTGTCAGGGCCCATCAGCCCGAATATCCTAAGCTGGCGATACTTATGGAAAACATCAGGTATAACAATATAAATGATTTTTTGTACACCTATTTAAACGAAGTCACTTATTTAAACTTTACGAAGTAAGACATTATGAATACAATAATAGAAAATTATAAAAAAAACATTATTCAGATTGCTTCGCCCTATGGCAGCGGTACAGGTTTTTATAATGCGGACAACCACTTATTTATCACCAATTACCACGTAATCAAGGACAACGACGAAGTAATCATCAGCGGCAGAGGGTTTAAAAAAACCACCGCCAAAGTAATAT
This sequence comes from Bacteroidales bacterium, assembly GCA_035371225.1. Classification (GTDB taxonomy): domain Bacteria; phylum Bacteroidota; class Bacteroidia; order Bacteroidales; family CAIWKO01; genus CAIWKO01. The sequence goes on from DAOOWO010000437.1 coordinate 1,471, forward strand.
ACTTCGATCCGCTTTACGACCTGGCTTTTATCCAGGCCCCCGAAAACATCGATATGCAAAAAGCCCTGCTGTCGTCAGTACCGGTTTCTGAAGGCGATAATATTATTGCTATCGGACACCCTTACGGGTTAAAATACACAGCCACCAAAGGCATTGTCTCTAAAGCCAGCAGGCTCTATAACGAAATCAGCTATATCCAGATTGATGCAGCCATCAACCCCGGCAACAGCGGCGGCCCGTTAGTCAATATGGACGGCGAGGTGGTAGGCGTCAACACCTTTATCATCGCACAAGGCGAGAGCCTTGGTTTTTCGCTTCCTTCCAAATACCTGCAGGAAACCCTGGATGCTTATGCTTCCCTCAACAAGCAGAAAGCAGTCAGGTGCAAATCATGTAAAAAAATTCTGTTGGAAAATCAGATAGATGGCACATATTGTTCCAACTGTGGA
>DAOOWO010000438.1:0-1918 GCA_035371225.1 Bacteroidales bacterium
CATCAATTTTTACCATTACGGTAATCCCTTACGGGTAATTACCTTCGCTCCTATGCCTCAGCTATGTCACACTTCTCCGCCTTTCGCACTGGCACAAGCCTCTCCTGCCGGCGGGACATACTCTGGAAACGGCATCGCTGCCGGCATGTTTGACCCTGCTGCTGCCGGCATAGGCACACATATGATAACTTATAACTATACCAATCCTGTAACGGGATGCAGCAACACGAACACGACACAGATTATCATCAGCGGTTTTTTAAACATTACAGTTACACCCAACGACCCATTTATTTGTGCCGATAACAATATCATGCTGATGGCTACTGGCGCCAGCACTTTTAGCTGGCTTCCCGACAGCACCTTGTCCTCAGGCAGCGGATCAAACGTGATAGCCTCGCCACCAAACACTACAACATACACTGTTACAGGCCAGAACCCTGATGGATGTATGGGAACGACCATGATTACAGTGGGCATTTATTATGTCCCTGAACTGATGATCACCACTTTGCCTAAAGAAGGATGCAGTCCGTTGGATGTTCAATTTGGCTATGGTCCTGTCGGGCCCATTGATACCAATACTTTTTTGTGGAATTTTGGCGATTTATCTTCTGTTAATAATTCTTCTACCCTTAGCAACCCTACTCATAAATATATCCATAATGGTGTTTATGGTGTTTACCTGCGTGCTCATACCAACGACGGGTGCCCTGTCACTGCCATTGATACGGTAAAGGCATTTATCAGGCCACATGCCGATTTTTATAACAATCCAGAAGTTGCTTTTTCTGACAACCCCGAGATGGATTTTATCGATTTATCAGATAATGCTGCCAGTTGGAACTGGAATTTTGGCGATCCCTCCTCTTACGATAACAATTTTTCTGACATACAAAATCCATCACATATTTATTCGGACTCAGGTTCTTATCTTGTGCAGTTAATTGTTGCTTCCAGCCAAAGTTGCTCTGATACCATCACCCACCGGGTAATTATCTATCCTGAAATCATCGTATATATCCCCAATGCATTTACTCCCGACGAGGACGGCCGGAATGAGGAATTTAAACCCGTTATCACCGGCATGAATGAAAATAAGTATGAATTTTATATTTACGACCGTTGGGGTAACATACAGTTTGCTACGCGTGATGCAAAAAAGGGATGGGATGGGAAAAACAATGAAAAGAATTGCGAGTTAGGTTTGTATGTGTACTACATTGTTTATCATAGCCTCACAGGCGAAATGTTCAAACTAAAAGGCACAGTAACATTACTCCGTTAATGCAATTGGATGTGGTATTCTGTATTAAGAAAAAAAATTTCCGACCCTGGAGACAATCAAGGAATTGATTAGAAAAACATAGGAATACCCGGCATTTGCCATGATATTCCTGTGATTGTATGCGCAAGGCAGAAAATTAAACCTGAGGTTTTTCTTCTGTGGTGTCTGGTTTGGTAGTATCTGATTCTGGCGGTGTTTGAGGATTCTCTACGGCATCAGCAGGTTTATCTTTTTTTATCTTCAGGTCTTCGGCAGCGCCTCCGATTTTGTCCATGCCTTTGTTCCAAAGGTCAGTGGCCTTGTCTTTGGTTTTATCCCATGTATCCCCGGCCTTATCGCCGGTCTTTTCAAAAGTATCCCCGGCTTTATCTTTTGTCTTTTCCCAGACATCTTCGGCCTTATCTTCTACTTTTTCCCAGACATCTTCAGCTTTATCGCTAATTTTTTCAGCAGCATCTTCCACCTTGTCCCAGGCATCTTCGGCCTTGTCTTTGAGCTTATCCCAGAAACTTCCATCTTTCTTAGGCTCTTCCTTAGGCTCTTCGTTGGTTTTGTTTGTTTCGTCGGTTACCATAATTTTAATATTTATTTAAAGTGTAAATATAATAAAATTAATTGTAAAATTCAATA
>DAOOWO010000439.1:0-1900 GCA_035371225.1 Bacteroidales bacterium
TTTCTTTTTGTTGAGATACTGCGAACGCTCCTCGCTACAGCTCATATACACGGTACCATCTTCTTTCCGGTGTCTGCCGGCACGGGCTGTTATCAGTCCTTTCTCTTCTTCTGAAAACAACCGGGAATTAATCACATCAAATATCACTTCCACTTTGGTAGAAACCTTATTAACATGCTGTCCACCCTTGCCGGAACTTCGCGAGGTGCGAAAAGTAAGCTCTTTTATAAATGCTGAGGCATCTATCATAATCTATCATTTAAATTTTTCAACTGGCCTGTGCGAAGGTAAAAATTTTAAATTTGTAAAAATAATTTCGTTCAAGTCTCTTAAAAAATTATTTCCCGGCCTATTTTCAAAAAAAACCTGCATCATGAAAAAACTCATCATCACCATGGTATTAGCATTAGTTTGTATCACAATTTTTGGGCAAAAAGAAAAAATAAAAACAACACTAGAACTAAAAACCACACCGGTAAAAAACCAGGCCATGTCGAGTACCTGCTGGAGTTTCGCCACACTATCATTTTTTGAAAGCGAGTTGTTGCGCATGAATAAAGGAGAATTCGACCTGTCGGAGATGTTCTATGTGCGCATGGCCTACCCGATAAAGGCCAATAATTATTATCATTTTCAGGGGAAAAGTAATTTTGGCCCGGGAGGCCAAGCCCATGATGTGAGTCTGTTGTTCAAAAAATATGGCGCCATGCCCGAAAGCGCCTACAGCGGCCTGCCCGATAAAAAAAACCACGATCAGATGGCCATGGACATAGCCCTCGAAAACATCATGGATTCGGTGGCAAAAAAAACCACAGGCGATGCAGGAAAGAAGTGGTTGCATTTGTTGGACAGCACTATGGATGCCCATTTGGGGCCATTACCGGCCTCATTTACTTTCGAGGGAAGTACTTATACCCCACAGAGTTTTGCCGCCAGCTTAGACCTGAACCCCGAAAACTATATAGAACTGACTTCTTTTTCGCACCATCCCTACTTTGAGTCCTTTGTTCTTGAAGTGCCCGACAACTGGATGTTTGAAAAATATTTCAACCTCCCTCTCGACGACTTAATGGGCGTTATGGAAAATGCACTAAAAAACGGATACACCTTTGTATGGGACGGCGATGTAAGCGATAAAACAAGTTTTGTGGATAACGGTGGCGTGGCCGAAACCGGCAACGAAAATGAAAAGGTTAGCCAGGAAACCAGGCAGCAGGCTTTTGAGGATTTCACCGTTACCGATGATCATCTGATGCACATCACAGGCCTCGCAGCTTCAAAAGACGGGGCAAAATATTTTGTGGTAAAAAATTCGTGGGGAGAAAAAAAAGGGAATAACGGCTATTGGTATATTTCTGAAAATTATATCCGCCTGAAAACCATAGCTATCATGGTGCACAAAGATGCCATGCCTGCCCATATCAAGACCCGACTGAACATTGATTGATAAGGCCGACGCTCCTGTCTATTCTAATACAACTGACGGGCTTCCTTTTTAATGTAATCAATAGCCATATTTACCGGCAGCTTATCCTTTGCCATGGCCAGTTCCAGAATAACAGAGCCCAGGTCGGCAGCCGTGGCATCACCGTTGAGGCGGGCTGAAGCAAGATTTACAATTTTTATCATCTCCTCCTTGGCATTGCGGGTCATATCCCAGGCTGTGCCCGACAAATAAATCTGCTGCGACAAATTGTGTTCAAATTCATCACGCACTGTCTGCAGCAAAGCAGCCTGTAGCTCCACCGCCGACATGCCTGGCCGGGCAACCCTTAAAATAAGACTTGACGGAGAAATCCTTTCAAGCAGCAATATCACTCTTTCGTATGCTTGCAGTCGCACGGGCGTAATCACATTTTGGTTGGAAAGTTTAAGCTCCAGCAGTTTTTTTTGTGTTCCG
>DAOOWO010000440.1:0-1891 GCA_035371225.1 Bacteroidales bacterium
ATAGCCGAAAAGCCCCTCCGCGCGGGCGGAAAAAAAGCCCGAAAAGAGGAACACTCTTTCGGGCTTTTCGGTCTAATGCACCTGCCTTCGTAACGATAAAGGACAAATTTTATCAGGAAAATTAATAAAAAATAAACAGCCCCAGTCTGTTACCGGCTTATTCTCCTTTTATAACTGAACGTCTGTGAAGCATCATTTTTTTCTCTTGCTTTTGTACCGGCCTGGCTTCGTTGTGTGTTGGATGGCCGGGTTCGCACTTGTTTCGGCGGCTTTACCGGGTTGAGGTCCACCAGCGGATAAGGATGCCCTTCGACGACCGGAATCTTTTTCCCGATCAGTTTTTCAATGTCGCGGAGGTATTCTTTTTCATCAGCAGCACAGAATGAAAATGCAGTGCCTTCAGCTCCGGCTCTTCCCGTGCGGCCGATACGGTGAACATAGGTTTCGGGCATATTGGAAATTTCGAAATTGATGACACATCCCATATCTTCAACATCAATACCCCTCGAGGCAATGTCTGTTGCCACCAGCACCCGGGTGGTCTGTGCCTTGAAATTGTTTAAGGCATTCTGCCGGGCATTTTGACTTTTGTTGCCGTGTATAGCTTCGGCCTTGATTTTATTTTTGGCCAGCACACGAGTCACTTTGTCCGCACCGTGTTTAGTTCTCGTGAAAACCAGCGCGGTTTTGATATTTTTATCTTTCAGCAGGTCAACCAATAAGGCTGTTTTGTTTCCCTTGTCAATGAAATAGACAAACTGCCGGATGATATCCACAGTGGAAGCGGAAGGGGTGACTTCTACTTTTTCCGGCTGATGTAATATGGTGTCCGAGAGTTTAATGATTTCGGGAGGCATGGTGGCAGAGAAAAACAGCGACTGCCGTTTAGCAGGCAAAGCAGAAATAATTTTTTTTACATCATGGATAAAGCCCATGTCGAGCATACGATCGGCTTCGTCGAGGACGAAGATTTCAACATTTTTAAGTGTAACAAATCCCTGATTCATCAGGTCGAGGAGCCGGCCGGGTGTGGCCACCAGAATATCGACACCCTGGCGTAAGGCATTGGTCTGGGAATTCTGGTTTACACCGCCGAATATCACGGTGTTTTTTAATCCGGTAAAGCGTCCATACGCCTCAAAGCTATCGTTGATCTGAATGGCCAGCTCACGGGTAGGGGTAACAATCAGGCTTCTGATTTTTCTTTTTCTGTCGTAGGTTTTGGAACCATGTAAAATTTGTAAGATCGGCACCGCAAAAGCGGCGGTTTTTCCGGTTCCTGTCTGGGCACAGCCAAGCAAATCTTTTCCTTTTAATACTATGGGTATGGCTTCTTTTTGAATGGGTGTGGGAACGGTATAACCTTCCTGTTCTAATGACCTTAATAAAGGGTCAATTAATTGTAATGATGAAAATTGCATAAAAAATTTAAGAGTGGATAGTTTTTCTAACCAAAACCTGGTTACTGTAGCAGGGAAATGTTGGAAAGTGAATTTCGAACTGCAAAGATACGACTATTAATTGGTATTACCAGTATTCAAAAGTTTTTGATATCACTTTGGTATAATTACTAATCCTTGACACATCGAACGGCACATCCGTACTTCTTGTAATCCGCCTCAAAAGTCACATTCACGGCGTTAAAGATGATCAGGGCTGCCCATGACAGGTCGGGGCTGCCTTCTGAGGAACACCACCACAAAGCCTGGTAGGTTTTGTTGGAAAACCCTCCCCATAGGTTGCGGTAGCCGGCAGGCAAGGCTGTAAATCCGCATTCGTTGGTGGCGCCATTATTCGGGTAGCACCAATGTGTTGTGCCTGTCTCTCTTAGTTTTCCTCCTGCCACACTTTCACCGCCGAGATAATTGATCAGCGTGTACCAATCTGCATA
>DAOOWO010000441.1:0-1874 GCA_035371225.1 Bacteroidales bacterium
ATTTTTAATTAATTGATTATCATATACATGTCCTTATTTATTTGATTTTTTCATCTTTGTGCTTCGTAAATAATAAAGATACAGCACCAACCTCTTTAATAAATCAGTTAGAGACTGAATACAGTTAGTGTTTTACTAATAGATTTCAATAGTGAAACACGTGGTTGATAATTACTTTTTGCAATTTTTTCATTTCTAACACACAAAAACTTATAAGAATTAATGTTCTGGGGTTCTGCAAGTTTGTCGTTTTAGATGCAATTTTGGCAGATAACAACAGGCTTTCCTCTATCGGCACTGCTTTTGATAGTTCGTTTCCGGTATTAATAAGGAGTATTAAAATGAACTTTAACAATTTTACAATAAAATCGCAGGAGGCTGTTCAAAAAGCTCAGGAGATAGCCACCGCTTTTCAACATCAGCAAATTGAAAATGCCCATTTGCTCAAGGGGATGCTCCATGTGGATGAGAATGTGGTACCATATCTCTTACAAAAACTTAACGTTAACGTGCCCGTATTCAAAAAAGCGCTGGATCAGATCATTGCGTCTTTTCCAAAGGTTTCTGGAGGAGAACAATACCTTTCGCGTGATGCGAACAAAGCAGTTTCTAAGGCCGCCGATATCGCAAACGAAATGGGGGACGAGTTTGTCGCCATCGAACATTTGCTTCTAGCGATGTTGTCCTGTGATGACACAGCGGCTCGTTTGCTGAAAGATAGTGGGATTAATGCGAAGGACCTGCGTTCAGCCATTACGGACCTGCGAAGGGGATCAAAAGTCAACAGCCAGTCGGCCGAAGATACCTATAACGCGTTGAATAAGTATGCCCGGAACCTTAACGATCTGGCCCGTTCTGGAAAGCTGGATCCGGTAATAGGGCGTGATGATGAAATACGAAGAGTGCTGCAGATATTGTCGAGGCGAACAAAAAATAATCCTATCTTGATTGGAGAACCCGGTGTGGGTAAGACCGCCATTGCCGAAGGTATTGCCCATCGTATTATCAGCGGCGACATTCCCGAAAACCTTAAAAGCAAACAGTTGTACTCCCTCGATATGGGTTCCCTTATTGCCGGTGCCAAGTATAAAGGCGAGTTTGAAGAACGGCTCAAAAGTGTCATCAAAGAGGTTATTTCTTCCGAAGGCGAGATTATTTTATTTATCGATGAGATACATACCCTGGTGGGTGCCGGCGCCGGGGAAGGCGCCATGGATGCTGCCAATATACTGAAACCTGCCCTCGCCAGAGGCGAATTAAGGGCTGTCGGGGCGACCACACTTAAAGAATATCAGAAATATTTTGAAAAAGATAAAGCCCTGGAAAGGCGTTTTCAGATGGTAATGATCGATGAGCCTTCTGCTGCGGATTCTATTTCAATACTTCGTGGACTGAAATCCAGGTACGAGACCTATCATCAGGTGCGTATCAAAGATGAAGCTATTATTGCTGCCGTGGAACTTTCGCAGCGCTATATCAGCGAACGTTTTTTGCCTGATAAGGCAATCGACCTCATTGATGAAGCGGCGGCAAGGTTGCGGCTTGAAATTAATTCGGTACCTGAAGAACTGGATGAGGTGGATCGCCGGATACGTCAACTGGAGATAGAACGTGAAGCCATCAAGAGAGAAAACGATAAGGAAAAACTCGAAATGCTAAATAATGAGATTGCCGTGCTGAAAGATGAGCACAGTGGCATGAAGGCCAAATGGCAGCAGGAAAAAGAAGTGGTGGAAAATATTCAGCAGCGGAAAAAAGATATAGAAAACTATAAGTTTGAGGCCGAAGCTGCAGAACGCGAGGGTAATTACGGCCTCGTGGCCGAACTGAGGTACGGCAAAATAAAGGAAGCTGAGGCCGCCCTGGAAAAACTT
>DAOOWO010000442.1:0-1872 GCA_035371225.1 Bacteroidales bacterium
AGTCCTTTTTCGGCGATGGCCGCGAGCCGGGCCGCCACCGCCTGATCTTTTTTGATAATCAGGGGCTGAATACTATTCTTTTCAGGCGGGAAGGTAACAAACAACTCATTGATAGTTACCGATGGATTCTTTTTGGGCAGTTCATGAACGACCTGATTTACAAAACGGCTCCGTTCGCCGCCGCCCATATCATCAGGCTGAGTGTTATAAATGAGGTAAATATTTTTACTCCGCTGTAAAATGCGGTAAAAGTGATAAGCGAAAATTTCCTCATTTTGTTTGTAGGTGGGAAGATTTGAATCCACGCGAATTCCATGTGGAATAAATGAAGTGCCGGATTTTGCTTTGGGCAGCACACCCTCATTGACCGACAACAAAAACACCGTATCAAAGTCGAGTGTTCGTGTTTCCAACATTCCCATTATCTGTAAGCCATTTAGCGGCTCACCCACAAAAGGAACCCTGGTTTGCGAAACGTGCTGAGAAAACAACTGATGAAGCGTAATGGCCGAGAGTGTGATGCCTGCCGTTTCGCTTACCGCCGTGATACGCGAGAAAATCTTAATGGCAGCAAAAAGAAATTCAGCGTCCAGTCCCCGTTTTGAAAAAATTTCGTCTTTGATAAAAGTGATAAAACTGGTAAGACATTCCACGGCCTTTGAAGCCTGCTGATACCATGGTTCAAAAAGCATACTGAGCGGCCCGGGAACGGTATGAAAACATTTCGACAACAGATGATTAGTCTCGGCACGGGTATAAAAAATACGCTCCTGGCCTTTCAGCAACGAAACAAGCAAATGGCCGCCGCCAGCAATATTACTTACAAAATGGTGGTTAAACAGTTTTTGCAGGTCTTTATAGTAAAACAGGGGTTCCTTGGCATTTTTGATGTTCCGGAAGCGTTCAGCGCTTTCATGCAGCAAAAATACCGACTCTATGAAGTTGTATACCGCAGAAAACCTCATGGGATAGCCCATGGTGATATTAAACTTTTCGATATCCTGTGGCACCGAATTCAACATGGGTATGAGCAGGCTTTCCTCGTTAAGTACCACCGAAATCTGCTCGCTTTTTACGCCTTGTGCCAGCAGGGAATTTATTTCGCGGGCGGCATATTTTACCTGGCCCACTTTTCCGGCTACGGCAACTATTGTGATATTCTTCGGTTGTGTCAACAGCTCGTTGTCGAGCCATTTTGATTCTTCCCTGTCCCACTGGCGTAGGTAACGCCGGATAAAACTTCCTGCTTCCTGCACAGTATCTTTTACATAGTACTCATCACCATCCCACAGCAATTCGGCTTTGGCACAATTGTAAAAACAGTTTACAAAAAACTCTTCGGATGCGCTGAGGGCGTTGATACCGGCAAACACAACCGCTGGGTGGCTGTTGACCATATCATCGGAAGCCTTCAGCAGGCCGGCCAACCTGCGGCAGGCCATGCCATAGGTGCCTATTCCCCGTTCATAAAGGCGGGCCGTGAAATCCAGATAGATTTTGTGTAATAAGCCATAAAATTCCAGATAATTCTTTTGAAACTCGCTCAGGGGCTTTTTGTCGAGCGCCCACAAGGCAAGGTTTTTATCCTCCTTAAGGTAAGAAAACACAAATTGCGTATCGGCCATATGTTGGTCCAGTTCATCAAAATCCTGCAACAATTTGCCGCCCCAATGCAGAAACTCATCAAAGGTTTCAGGCTCGGAAGGCTTGACCGCCGTATAACTTTTGTAGAGTTCGGCCAGCAAGGTAATTTCATCGGCCATGTTCATACCTGAAAGTTCCAGAACAAAATCCTGAATGGATACTATCTTGGGGAGGAATACCGGCTTGTCAATCAGTTCCGACAAGTATTTCTTTAAAAAAACGCCCGCC
>DAOOWO010000443.1:0-1843 GCA_035371225.1 Bacteroidales bacterium
TATGATGGACAACGAATTTGGACATTTTAAACCCAAAATTGAGTATGATTATGCCCTGCTCGATACTGTCAATGATGATTTGTTGTGTGGGAATTATACCATAGAAGATATAAGCCAGATTTCCGATTCGTGGCACAAAATTTCTTTATCACGCCTTAACGATAGGAACAATTATGTGGTTACTATTCATTTCGAGAATGAAAAGCACATTATTTTACGAAAAATGTTTTTGTGGCTGATTATTCTTTCAGGTATTTTTCTGTTGATTGTGGTGTCGAGTTTTACCTATGTCATATTATCGTTGCTCAAACAAAAGAAAGTTTCCGAGATGAAAAATGACTTCATCAACAATATGACACACGAACTCAAAACTCCTATATCTACTATTTCGGTAGCCTCCGAAATGCTTATGAAGCCGCAGGTGTCGGAAAACTGCGAAAAAACCAGGAAGTACGCCAATATCATCTACGATGAAAACATGCGCCTGCGAAACCAGGTTGAACAAGTGCTTCAGATATCGGTACTGGATCACAACAAACTCAAATTAAATCCTGTGATGATCAATGTCCATAAACTAATCGAAAATTCGGTGGACATTTTCAATATGATGGTAAAAGAAAAGGGAGGATTGATAACTACGGATTTAAAAGCCACACAAACCGTCATCAAGGCTGATGAGCTGCATTTTATTAATGTTTTTACAAATATGCTTGATAATGCCGTAAAGTATTCCATTGGCGGCCCGACGGTGAAAATTACTACCAGCAACAGAGATCAGGGAATTAGCATTTTGATTGAAGATAATGGCATGGGCATAAGCGCAGCCAACCAAAAAAATATTTTTAAGAAATTTTACCGCGTACATACCGGGGATATACATAACGTGAAAGGTTTCGGACTGGGATTATATTATGTGAAATCAGTGATGGATGCCCACGGGGGCGCCGTCAACCTGGTGAGAAGCGAATTGGACAAAGGCACTGTATTTGAATTATTTTTTCCATTAAACTTTAATAAAATCAACGACGATGAACACAACAACAAGTAGCAGCAACAAAACAAAAATTTTACTGGTCGAAGACGATCCTAATTTAAGCCTGGTCTTAAAGGATTATCTCGAGATTCTTCTGTATGAAACTGTTTTTGCCGAAAATGGCGAAGATGCATTGGAATTATTTCAATCGGAGCATTTTGATCTGATTATCCTGGATATCATGCTTCCCAAAAAAGACGGGTTTGCCGTTGCCAAAGAAATAAGAAAAACCAACAAAGAAATTCCTATTATTTTTCTGACAGCCAAAAACCTTAAAGAAGACCGTATCAAAGGGTTCCAGATTGGATGCGACGACTATATTACCAAGCCGTTCAGTACCGAAGAGCTCAGCCTTCGTATCGAAGCCATCATCAGGCGTGCTGTAAAAAAATCGCAGTTTCCGCTTATCGACAATGTGGAGGTATACACCTTGAGTACTTTTACTTTCGACTACACCAACATGATTCTGAAATCATCTGCCGGCGAGCAATACCTTACACGAAAAGAAGCCGACTTGCTGAAACTGTTATGTGTAAACAAAAACAGGCTGGTGCACAGGGAAATTGCCCTGAAATCAATCTGGGGCGACAGCGATTATTTTACCGGACGCAGCATGGATGTTTTCATTACCCGTTTACGGAAGTATTTGAAAGATGATGATAAGATCCGTATTGCCAACATTCACGGTACGGGATTTAAACTCGAAGTGGATGAGGAGATACCTGAAGAACCGGTGCAATAGCACATTTCAGGTATAGCGTCGTTTTTAATTAACACATCCCGCTGTTGACAATATCATCAGGTTTTATT
>DAOOWO010000444.1:0-1839 GCA_035371225.1 Bacteroidales bacterium
ACACCAATCCCAATCAAGCATTAGGAGTTTGCGAATTGATATTAATGGTTCAGCCAAACTACAGTCAGGGCTATTTTCAATAAAGATTCATGCAATGTTTCGCAAACATTGGGATTTTATGTTTTTCTGGCAATAAATATTACGGTGCTACGCACCTGAAACATCGTGAGATGAAATTCCTTGCAATAAATATTGCGGTGCCACGCACCTGAAATTATCCCCAATTTTTTTCATTGCGGAAATTGGATTGATCCATCTTCGGAACGCCTGATATTTTGGTTTCTGAAAGAACTTGCCTACATGTGGCTGTTGAAATAATTGTGGAAATAAAGCAACTGATAGGGCAGGGCGGTGCTCCAGTACGCCCTCGTATGCCCGCCGGGCCTTTCGATGTAGTCATGCCCGATGTTCAATGAAATCATTTTCTTATGTGCCTGACGGTTTACATCGATAAAAATATCAGCAACACCGCAATCAATGATTATCGATAAAGTATCATTTTTTATCTGATTGAGCATATTGATTACTGAATTGTTTTCCCAGTTTTCGGGAAACTTGTCTATACTTCCCAGACGTTTTTCCAGGTCCCAGTTGGTGGAAAAAGGCCTCAGGTCAAGGCACCCACTCATGCTTCCCGCAGCACCAAACATTTCCTGATGCCGTATACTCAGGTATAGTGCTCCGTGGCCACCCATGCTTAAACCCATTATGGCCCGACCTTCGCAACTTCTTATTGTGGTATAGCTGCTGTCGATAAAAGGCACCAATTCTTTGGTAACATAAGTCTCGTACCTCATCGAGGAATCAACAGGACTATCCATATACCAGCCCGAGACTCCGCCATCCGGGCACACCAGCAGCATGCCATAATGGTCTGCAGCTTCGGTGATAACAGGAAAATTTTTCACAAAAGTTGCATAATTTCCGCTATAGCCATGCAATAAGTACAGAACAGGAAAAGATTTACCGGGTTTATCATAAATATCGGGAGTAACGACACAGGCCTTGGTGTTTTTTTTCATCGAAGGACTGTACACTACAAGCGTGTCAACTTTTGCTGCATGAATGACTAAGGAAATAGTCAGAAGGTAAAACAGCAATGCGATAGTTTTCAATTCTTTGTTTATTTTAAGGAAGGAAAATATCTTTTTTTTTTCGTGCCGGAACAGAGCATTGACCTAATATACAGTTGCTGCAGCAGAATTTTATTTATCAGCACTTTCAAGTATTAGTTTGACCATATCATAACTCACGGCATTAAACATATCTTCCACGCTGTTTGTGTAATCTGAGTTGTGGCTCATGATGGCATCTTTGACCATAAACGCTTTGTAATCGTTGTTTTGGGCGCCTATCCAGGTGGCTAGCACACAAACCACGGCGCTTAATCCACACAGGAATAAGGTATTGCTTCCCTGTTCTTTGATAACTTTATCCAGATTGGTTTTATTAAAGCCATCGCCATAAGTTTTAATTATTTTCGGGTCGTCGGCTTTTATCAATACGGAAGAGGGAAATTCGAATTGTTCTGTACCCGGGGCAGGACCGGATTCTTTATCGTGATGGTATATCCTGATAACCGGATAGCCGTGTTTTCTGAAAAGTTCGATTAGCCCGTTAATGTAATACAAAGCCACTTCTTTCTCCCGCTCAGGAACCATCTGCAGGTATACGTTTTGAATGTCAATTACAAGAAGTGCCGGCTTGATAGGTGCTTTTGCCTTGTCTTTACTTTCCTGCGAATATGATTGTGAGGAGATGACTGCGAGCAGCAAACAAAGTATAATAGCTACTTTTTTCATTTGATGTGGTTTTAAATTATTTCTGTTTTTTTAATTT
>DAOOWO010000445.1:0-1822 GCA_035371225.1 Bacteroidales bacterium
ATATGATGATATATAACTGCTACGCAGGACTCAATCAAAAGGAAAAAGGCGAACAACAGAAAGAAGAGCCCACCCACCTTTTGAAATTTCTCGCCTTTAACGGTTTCAACCAGGCCGGTAGCCCCCTGAAAGTTTTTTTTTTCTTTTTTAACTACCTTATTTTTTTCTTTTTTCCGAGGTTCTTTTTTGGGTGGAGTATTAACAGGTTCGTCAGCAAGAGGCTCTTCCTTGAAAGTATTTTTTGAAAAAGTTTGTTCTCTTCGGGGCATTTTCTCAATAGCTTATAAAAATAAAATCCCCTGATTGGATACAGAGGATTTTATTTACAGGTTCATTATTTTTATTCTTCTCCTTCTCCTGAAAACATTTTCATCATCTGCTCTTTTTCTTCAGCAGAAAGTTCAACATAATCATCGGGGATGAGAAAATCTGTTTCTTTTACTTTTCCTTTTTTAACTTCTGTAGCTGTCCAGGTAGTAATGATGCCATCAGGGGTGGTAATAACATATTCCAGAGGAACACCTTTGAGTGAATGAAACTGACCTCCATAGTTCAGGTTTTCGTTACCGAGTTCTTCGGTGTAAAAAACCATGGTGGTGTTAGTTTCGCCATCTTTTGTGATGGAATATTCGGCTTTTTTACAGGTATATCCGGCTATGGTTTTTGTTTCGTCTTTGTAAGCAATAACAGGCTTCGGCTCTTCAGCGATTTTTTTGTCCAGCTCTTCTTTGGTAATTTTATAAAACTTTTTATCGCCCATCATATCGATCAGGGTGGTGCTGGTTTTGCTGTCACCGTCAGTAATCATATCAATGTTAATGGGGCCCAGAGGAAGGTTCATTTTTTGTTTGTTTTCGAATATCGACAGAATCATCGTCTTTGGCTGCTGGGCAGCCGTGGCCGGGTCAATATTGCCTGAATAAGCAATAGTGTATGTAATGATGCCTTTAAATGCTTTTTGTGCAAAGCTGTTGATGCCGAATATAAATGTTACGGACATGATGATAACAAATGCACTGATGGTTTTTTTCATGGTTAGGGTTTTTTTTAAGATTTACAACGTGTTTGCAAATATAATACCAATTATTTTTATACAAAGGTATAGGTTAAAAAAAATGTACGTGTTGCCGGTTAATAAAAGTTATCAATAAAGAAATTAACAGGGCAAATCACATATACCCCAGTATTTTCATCATGGATTTATGGCTTTGTTCTTTGGCGAAAAGCCTGGGATATACCTCTCCGTCTTCATCACGTTCGAGCAGGATGTGTTTTGGCGCCGGAGTAAGGCAGTGTTGTATGCCTCCGTAACCGCTGATAGATTCCTGGTAAGCTCCGGTATGAAAAAGCCCGATGTACAGCGGTTCTGCCTCTTCGTATTTTGGCAGGAACACGGCGTTGGCATGAGCTTCGGCATTGTAAAAATCGTGGCTGTCGCAGGTCAGCCCGCCGAGATGAACCCGTTGGTATTCTCTGTCCCAATGATTTACTGCAAGCAGTACAAAGCGTTGGTTGATAGCCCAGGTATCGGGCAGGGTAGTCATAAACGAACTGTCAATCATATCCCATAACTCACGGTCATTTTGTTGTTTTTGTCCAAGTATAGAATAGATGATTGCTCCGCTTTCTCCAACAGTATATGAACCAAATTCTGTGAAAATGTTGGGTTCGATCACATTGTTTTGCTGGCAGATATTCTTAATCTGTAGTACAATTTCTTCGGCCATGTATTCATAATCGTAATCAAAAGCAAGCGAGTTTTTGACTGGAAATCCTCCGCCAATGTTCAGTGAGTCGAGATCCTTACATATTTTTTTTAGTT
>DAOOWO010000446.1:0-1815 GCA_035371225.1 Bacteroidales bacterium
GGCAGCACCTGTTGTGGCCCCAAGAAATTGCAGGGTATTCTGGGAATGCGCCTGGAATAAAAAAAATAAAGCAGTAACCAGTAAAAATACTTTTTTCATCAAATTCGGTGGTACGTAATTTTTGCAGGTTATAATTAATGAATTTACAAAAAAAATGATTACAAGCCTATTTGAGCAGCAATATTTTTCATGGCGTTGACCGATATTTCGGCAAACTCCGACATCGGTATACCTATCAGCTCGCATTCCAAAATGTTTTCGCGTTTCACCGATGCTGCAAAGGCTTTTTCTTTCATGCGTTTCATCACTGACTTTGATTTCACGGCAAAAAGTTTTTTTTCAGGATACACCAGGGTTGTAGCAGTAATTAACCCGGTGATGGTTTCTCCGGCAGCCAGGGCATGATGGAATGCCTTGCACCTTGGCTGATTGGTCGATTCCTCATTATGCAGACTTATAGCATCAATTATTTCTTCATCAACACCATGTTTGCTGAGTATTTCTATTGCTACCTGGCCATGTGTTTTAGGGTTGGCATAGGTAATCTCCACATCAATATCGTGAAGAAGGCCGGCTATACCCCATTTTTGGTCATCTTCACCAAGCCTTTGAGCCAGGGCTTTCATCACAGCCTCCGAAGCCAGGCAGTGGTTAATCATGTTTTCTTTTTTTATGTATTTCTGAAGCAGTTCAAATGCTTTATCTCTTGTTATTCCTGTTGACATTTTTAGGTTATTTAGGTTATTTAAGTTTTTTAGGCTGTTCCGATACCTATCGGGAGGTTGTTAGGTTTCATTTCACTTCCGACTTCTGACTTCTGACTCCCGGCTTCTGACTCCCAACTCCCGACTTCCAACTCCCGACTCCCAACTCCCGACCTCTCAATGAAAATCCAAACTATGCAGCATATAAATCAAATGTTCCAACATGTTTGTAATCTCCGTCATATATTCCTCCACAGCTTTTACGCTGCCCGGTAATGTAAAAATCAATGTTTTTCCTGTTACCCCTGCCACCGACCTGCTCACAAGGGCATTGGGTTTTTGCATTCCGTATTTCAAACGTATCATGTCCATAATACCGGGAATTTCCTTTTCCAGCATGGGTTTAACCACATCAGGAGTAAAATCTCTCGGGCCTATGCCTGTGCCGCCGGTAGTAATGATGATATCATATTTGCCAACCGAATCCTTAAGCAGTTGCTCTAAGAAGACTGCATCATCGGGAATTAGTGTTTTCTGAATTTCGATTTGTCGTTTTTTTTCAACAAAAAATGTTTCTGTAATTTCAGCAATGCGTTTCCCGCTTAGATCTTCGTACACTCCCTGGCTGGCCCGGTCGCTAAGGGTGATGATATGAACCTTAAAAATCTTGGGCTCATAAGTTCCTTCATCGCCTGCCCTAATACTGCCTCCATGCACCACACGACAAAAAATACCTTCTTTGGGCATAACGCACTCGCCCACCTCATTAAAAATGGCACATGTACTGCCATGACATTTTTTGCCTATCTGTGTCACCTCCAGTTTCACATCGTTAATGATAAACCTGTCGAGCGGAGCTGTTGCCACCAGATTCATTCCCGAAATGGTAAGGTTTTCCGCAAACTCACCAAAGTTGATCTTTCGTTTTGCTTTTTCCTCAGACTTAGCAATACTTTGAGTTGACAACATACTAACCTGCCGGTGCCAGTTGCCGGAATGGGCGTCATTTTCAATGCCTGAAGTGCTGATAATAATTTTTTCAACAGGGTGTTTTATCGTACCTTTTTTTTCTGAAATATTTACCGATTCAATTTTTATTTTCATGGTTATT
>DAOOWO010000447.1:0-1815 GCA_035371225.1 Bacteroidales bacterium
GAAACCTTCGCGATTCCTGAGGATATTTCTTTTGAGGAGACAGCATCGTTCAAATAACTGAAAAATTTTTTGTACCTTTGCACTCACAGGGGCTGACCGGTTTTGACAGCGAGGTTAGTGGATCTGTAAGCATGCCGGGCGTTGTGTGTGTGGCCCGTTAATCCCAATGCTCACGCCAGTTAAATGGCAACGATTACAATTACGCCTTAGCTGCTTAATTTAGAATTAGGCACTGGCTGCTTCCCGGGAAACTACTCCCTGCCGTGTCCCGTCAGAAGCATCGTAAAAGCGGGGATAGTTCAGTCAGCGCCCTGATGGCTGAGCAAAACTTTAGGGGATAAGGATGGGGTAGGACTGCTTTTTTCCGGCTTTATCACGAAAAACAATAGAAAGCTAAGCATGTAGAAAGCATTTCTGCTACTTGTTTGGACGAGAGTTCGAATCTCTCCAGCTCCACCAAACCAACACCGCTTCACAACGAAGTGGTGTTTTTTATTTTTTTGCCTGTTCGAAAACTTGTTTTCAGGAACAAAGGCAAAAAAATAAAAAAAGCGAAGCTAAAGTGGTGTTGGTTTGAAGCCCCCCAAACAGAGTTCAGTGCAGCTAATCTCTCCAGCTCCACCCGTCCAGCAATTTGAAAAAGGCTGTCTTTCTTGTAAAGACAGCCTTTTTTTACAGGATTGAGGATTTATTTGGAATCAATGGATCATCTTCAACACCATACATTTTGATTTATCCGAACCCGCAAATTCAAGCTTGAATGTGTACATTCCGGACGGTAGGTTCCAAGGTGAAAATACCGTCGAGTGTTTCCCACTGTTCTGAGTTTCATTCACCAGTTCTGAAACCAATTCGCCGATAGCATTGTAGACATTTAGTTTTACAACTCCATTTTCAGGTATAAAATATGTCAGAGTGGCATCTCCGCTGAATGGATTGGGATATCCGGCAAATTCAAAACCGGCCTCGGTATCGTCACCCTGTACAAAAAGTCTGGGCACCGACAGGTAGGCGTTTTCATCCTCAACTCCGTATTGGTCAGCTATAAGTCCTGTTCCCGCCAGATCAAATTCAAGTTCGCCGGGTTGGGGTTTGCTCAATGTCTGGAAGCCAAGTACAATCATCTCGTCGTTATAATCAATATCAAAATGGTTGGTCGTTGCATATACCACCCTGATTACCCCGTCAATATCTGTTACCAGCAGGTCGTTATCATCAGTGATGATTTCGTCAAACGTGGGGTTTATTTTGCCGGCATTGGCTTTATCAGTGGTTTTAGGCATATAGGCGCTTACCAGTTTGAATTCTTTATCCGGATAAGTTAATTCCAGACCCATGGCCGAAAATTCATTCATTTTCGAATTGATTTTCAGCGGGATTTCGAAGTATCCGGTATTGTTGATTGTTATTGACTCCATGGAGGTGTTGATAATGTTTTCATCGGGCAAGGCTTTTGCCATATTCCAGGTAATGGTAGAGTCTTTGTATTTGGTGCTGGAGGCATCGTAGTCTCCATAACAAATTGTCTTCAGGGTGATGTTCAGGTTGGCGCCTGCCACGGTCACTGCCGTATCAAGGGCTACCCAGTTTCCTTTCGGGAAGTTCTTTAATGGATCGTACGGTCCACCGACTTTTGCTTTTACGCGGGCTACATCCACTGAATTAATCAGGAGGTTGTTATCCACATTTATCGCTCTGCGGTATTTGGCACTGAAATTTCTTGATGGATCTGTCGTACTGTCATGACCGACCATGTATTTCATCAATGCTATATCCACCGCATTTACTTCGTTACCTGTTTGCATAGTGTCAACG
>DAOOWO010000448.1:0-1797 GCA_035371225.1 Bacteroidales bacterium
CCAGATTGCCAAAGAATTG
This sequence comes from Bacteroidales bacterium, assembly GCA_035371225.1. Classification (GTDB taxonomy): domain Bacteria; phylum Bacteroidota; class Bacteroidia; order Bacteroidales; family CAIWKO01; genus CAIWKO01. The sequence continues at coordinate 20 of DAOOWO010000448.1, forward strand.
GTGATGGAAGATAAAAAATCAGGCACCAAAACCAAAATGACGGTTACGTCGGTAACCTTCGACAACGGTTTGAAGGATGATTACTTTTCAGAACGAGAACTGATAAAATAAAACATTTTTTATCAAACCCTGCAATGAAAAAAAGATTTGTTTTCGGTTTTCTTCTGTTGTTGTTTTTGGCATTTAAGACCATTGCCCAGCAGGATACTTCTGTTTTAAAATTGTCTGATACGGCCGGAAATTTGCCGGCTGACACCTCGGCAGTGTTTCCCGAATCCGGGATTATCATAGCTGATGACGGGCTGCAACCCGAAGAGCCAAAACTGTCCATCAATGGATACATACAGGCCGATGACAGGCTGCAATTCAACGGAGGCAAGCTCAACCGGCAGGAATACCGGCTGGATGTCAAATTGGATTACAAACCTTTTGATCGCGGGAAACTATTTACCGAGGTGTGGTTGCGGGCCTATAAATACCCTGAAATATATACCGTCGGCGATTTGTCGGACAAGAAAAAGATTTTAAATTTTGACGCAGATGTGCGTGAAGCTTATTTTGACATTTATGGACTATTTACAAAAAACCTTGATGTCAGAATCGGCAGGCAGCGTATAGCCTGGGGTACTGCCGACAGGCTAAACCCTACCGACAACCTGAACCCTTATGATATGGAAGACATTTGGGACTTTGGCCGTCACCTGGGTTCCAACGCGATAAAACTTACTTATTATGCAGGAACTTTTACTTTTACCGGGGTGGCCATTCCTTGGTTTACCCCATCGGTACTGCCCGGACAGGATTGGACACAGGCCTTTATGCCGGAAGTAAAAATTCCCGCTATGATCACCGACACTTCTTTTATGCCAGGCCTCAGGATCCCCATCTATCTAACACCACGGAGCATTTCAGATACGCTTATCATGCCTCAGAGAGACATCAGGCATTATCCTTCTTTCGGCCTAAAGGCAAAAAAAAGCATCGGAAATTTCGACATTTCACTGAGTTATGTGTATGGCCGCGATGCGCTTCCCCTGCCCACCGAGCTATACACCAACATGACCATCGACACCTTCACTGTTTTTCCGGAAGTACGTGCCGATGCCACCATAGATATACGCACAAAAGTAGGATTTCCCGTAATGAAAGTGCTGGGGCTGGACTTTGCCGGATCCATTAAAGATGTTGGTATCTGGGGCGAAGCGGCCTGTTTCTTTCCGGGAAAAAATCATATGAAACGTTACCTCCACTATGATTTTCCGGATTTTGGTATAAGCAAAGATTCGGTGCTGACAGATTCGCTGGTGCTCGACAGCAAGCCTTACGTAAAATTTGTTGTCGGCCTGGATTACACTTTTAAGCATGGTTTTTATCTGAATTTTCAGTATCTGCACGGTTTTGTCCACGAGCGTGGTCCCAAAGAACTGAACGATTATTATATGCTTGCTTTAGAATGGACCTCCGGTAATGGCCGGATAAAAATAGGCATCCTGAATGGCGGTGTACAGGTAAACAAATACAACGACCTGAAAAACAATCTTGCCTGGATATATATGCCTGAAATTTCGTACAAACCGGTGGATAATGCCGAACTGATACTCGGAGCACATCTGCTGGACGGCAGCCCCACAACAAGCTTTGGTAAAGTTACCAAAAACGACGACATCTATCTGAAACTGAAATACAGTTTCTGAAAATAGTTTTTCGTTTTTAGCCACATCGATTTTAATAACAATCATTTTGTTGAAATTCAGTTTGTACTTCTGCTGTTTAACATA
>DAOOWO010000449.1:0-1793 GCA_035371225.1 Bacteroidales bacterium
GGACAGGGAAAAAAGAATATCGGCCAGCCGCAGGTTATCGAGCTCGCCATGCCCACGGGTAAAGGCTATGCGGGGTTTTTGTTTCACCAATAATTTGCGGACAGCATTGATGAGGTTGTATTCCAGGTTCTGCACCGAATTGTTCAGCACCTGATCCGAGGGTGTGCCCAACTGATTGGTAAACAACTGTACAGCGACTTCTTTTTGTTTGTACGACACCAAAGCGCCGGGAAATATCCATTGCTGCGAACTGCCGTCAGTGGTTTTCACTTTGATATTGGTGGGCTGTATTCCTTTATTGACAAGCTGTTCGTAGGTATTTTGCTTCTTTTTCATATCATCGCCTTCCGAAGGGTTGATGAATGAATACTGAATATTATCGTTGTAAGCCCTGAATTCGTCGAGCATTTCTTTGGTTTCGGCACGGAGTCTTTTAAATCCCGCGGGAAATTCTCCTTCGAGGTACACCTGAAAATAGACCACATCATCAATATCTTTCAGGTATTTTTTTGTTGATTCGGACAGGGTGTACCGTTTTTCGGCGGTAAGGTCGACGCGGGTGAAAATAAAATAGGATATTATATTCACAAACAACAATATGAGCAGACTGATGAGGAGCTGCATCATATTATTGCCCCTGACTTTATTTTTAGGTGTTTTCAATTTTTTTTCTGCCATCTTACCATTTTCTTTTTTCAACAGAGATTTTAGTGAGTAACACAAAAAGTACGATGATACTCAGAAAATAAATAATATCCCTTGTATCAACTACTCCCCTGCTCAGCGAAATATAATGAGCATTCATCCCTAAAGACTTTATGAAAAGATCGATCTTTCCAAAAAGGTCGAACGAATAAATAAAATCGAATCCCACATAGAAGAAACCACACAGAAACACTGACAGTACAAAGGCCAGCACCTGCTTGTCGGTGAGCGACGAACAGAAAATGCCTATGGCGACAAACGCAGCGCCCAGGAGCAACAAACCAATATATGAGCCCCAGGTGGCTCCCACATCCATGTTCCCAACAGGAAAGCCCAGCCAGTAAACCGAAATAAAAAATAACAAAGTAGGCAGCAGCGAAAACAACACCAGCAAAAGGCCTGCGAAATATTTGGCACCTATGATTTGCAAATCGCTTAGGGGCTTGGTAAGCAACAACTCCATGGTGCCTGATTTTTTTTCATCGGCAAACGAACGCATGGTAATGGCTGGTATGAGGAACAAAAAAACAAAGGGTGCAACCATAAACAAGCCGTCGAGGGCCGCATAGCCAAAGTTCAGAATATTCAGGTCGTTGTTGAATACCCATAAAAACAAACTGTTTATCAGCAAAAAAACAACAATCACGATATATCCTATCAGGGAACTGAGGAAACTATTTAATTCTTTAATAAAAAGCGTTAACATGACATTTTTTTGAGTGGGCAAAGATACAATAAATAACTATTACGATATTTTTATACAGGAGGTTTTTTTAACCAGCATCGGGCAACAAACAGGCTAATATAATATACTGAAAAACAATTTTTTATATGATTTTTTAACTTTTTATGAATAATTTATTTGCAAATTAAAATAAAGTGCGTAATTTTGCACCCTCGTAAAAATGATTATGTAGCTCAGCCGGTAGAGCATTGCCCTTTTAAGGCAGGGGTCCTGGGTTCGAGTCCCAGCATGATCACAAAAAAAGCCACTTGAAAAGGTGGCTTTTTTTGTTTTTAACAAAAGCGAATGTTTCCTAAATTCAAGTAATTAATGCAACTTTTTAAGAGGATAAGTAAATAATTGT
>DAOOWO010000450.1:0-1783 GCA_035371225.1 Bacteroidales bacterium
TTTTCCAAAAGTAAAGTTATTGTCGGTGTTGTTTTTCAGGTTGTCAACAGCAGAAAATCCTTCCTTAAATTCAATCTGGTTACGCATATCTTTATAATACACCTCAATGGAGGTTTCCCACATATTGTCGGCGAAGTTTCTGAAATATCCCAGAGAGTATTGAAATCCAATCTGCGGTTTTACCAGGGATGTACTGGGTACCCAGATATCAGTGGGCAACGATACCGAAGTGTAGGAGGCCATGTGGATATATTGGTAATTCATGGTGAAAGATGCTTTGATGGATGATTTGGCGTTGATGCCGAATTTAACTGCCAGCCGGGGTTCCAGTCCGTGGTACATTTTTATCAATTCGCCGGTTTTGTAGGATATGGTGTCGGAAATGATTCCGGTAGGAGTGAGGGTGTAGCGGTCGAAAGGGCCGGTGTGGAAAAACATGGAATACCGCAGGCCGCCGCTGATTTTTATTTTTTCTGTCACATCAAAATCATCGGTAATAAACATAGCGGCTTCGTGGCAATGCAGTTTAACGGTGCCGCCCAGATCAAATTCGGTGGTGTCGGATCTGGCGGAGGCGCTGTTGGGCATCATGATATGGTAGGTGTATTGCCCGCCGAATTTTATATTATGCCTAATGGAAGGAAGATATGAAAAGTCGAGTTTGGCGCTGTAATCGGTAATTCCGGTATGGAGTTTCATTTCATAGAAATTTTGTTCAGCGCCCATATTAAAATTATAGTTGCTGTAAATAAGGGTAGTGTTCAAAAACAATTTATCATTGAAAAGGTGGTTCCACCGGATGGTGGCTGTGGCATTTCCCCAGTCAATTTTATTTTTAAATGATTCGCTGCTGCCAAGATTAAAGACATCTTTGCCAAAATATCCGCTCAGAAACAGCCTGTCTTTGTCAGAGAAATAATAGTTTATCTTTGCGTTGATGTCGTAAAAATAATATCCTCCTTTTTTGAAGGGGGAGTCTTTTTTCAGGAATGGCTGCATGATAAGGTCAAGATAGGTGCGGCGTCCGGAAACGATAAAAGAACACTTTTCTTTTTTTATGGGTCCCTGTATCGTAAGGCGTGAAGATATCAGCCCGATACCTCCGTCGAATTTGAAGTTTTTGTTGTTGCCTTCTTTCATTGATATGTCTAGAACAGACGCCAGGCGGCCCCCATAATTGGCTGGCATACCCGCTTTTATCATTTCCACATTTTTCAGTGCGTCGGTATTAAAAACCGAGAAAAAACCCAGCAGATGCGAAGCGTTATATACCACGGCCTCGTCCAGTAAGATTAGGTTTTGATCGGGCCCGCCGCCCCTGACATAAAATCCTGTATTTCCTTCTCCTGCCGACTGTACGCCGGGGGTAAGCTGTATGGCTTTAATTACATCAACCTCACCCAGCAGGGCGGGGAGTTTTTTTATTTTTTCGATGGGTATTTCCACGCGGCCCACTTCCGAACTCTGCACATTGTTGTCCTGGCGTTCTCCCGAAATCACCACCTCCGAAGTAGTAATGATATTGGGATCCAGGCTGATGTTGATTTTCAGGTTTTTGTCCAGGGTTATTTTTTGCTCAAAATCCTTGTAGCCGACAAACGTTCCCGATATGGTATATTCTCCTTTCTCAATGGTTATCGAATAAAAACCATAGGTATTGGTGGAGGTGCCTTTCATCAGTTCTTTGATGTATACGTTGGATCCAATCAGAAATTCGCCGGTGGCATTGTCTTTTACATATCCGCTGACGGTATATTTCTGTGCAGAAAGATTGAAACCGACA
>DAOOWO010000451.1:0-304 GCA_035371225.1 Bacteroidales bacterium
GTACCTCTTGTTCCTGTGAATATTGTTTCCCAAGAATTTCATAAGCCCGGCCCATGATGAGCAGGACGGTTTTCTTGAAATTCTCAATAACTTTGCAGGAATAATCCATATAAGAAGTTTCCGGGCTTGTATGTTGCCAGGCTGCCTGTAGCGTGTCTATACCCGAATATATATTTCCGGAGTCGGTAAAAATTCTGGAATCGGCTTTTTTGGCTTGTTTGAGCAACATATCGGCACATACCATACGGTTGATTTCGTTGGTTCCTTCGAAAATGCGGTTGATGCGTGAATCGCGATAACACCT
>DAOOWO010000451.1:314-1776 GCA_035371225.1 Bacteroidales bacterium
ACCTGTCCACCGGCATCTCGGCTGAAAATCCCATTCCGCCGTGAATCTGAACGGCTTCGTCCACAATGTAATCCTGTGATTCGGAAGCAAAAACTTTTAGAATGGCTGCCTCCATAGCATATTCGCCAATGGCTTCCAGGTAGGCCTGAGCTTTGGACTTGCCTTCGCCGACATGCATGCTGATGGTGTCATCAACATATTTGCTGGCACGATACACTGCTGATTCAACAGCGAACAACCTGATGACCTGTTCGGCCAATTTGTATTGAATGGCGCCGAAAGCGGCAATCTTTGAACCAAATTGTTTGCGTTCGTTGGCATAGTTCACCGATTTGTTGATGGTAAAACGGCAGGCGCCAAGCACATTAGCGCCCAGTTTTATGCGGCCTATGTGAAGGATGTTCAGCGCGATGCGGAAACCTTCGCCCCTCTTTCCCAGAAGATTACCGACGGGCACTTCGCAGTCGTTGAAAAATATCTGCACGGTGGAAGATCCTTTGATGCCCATTTTGTTTTCTTCGGCGCCAAAAGAGATTCCGGGAAAAGTACGTTCGACAATAAAGGCGCTGAGGATGCGATCGTCGTCGATTTTGGCAAAAACTGTCATTACATCGGCAAAGCCGCCGTTGGTAATCCACATTTTCTGGCCATTGAGTTTATAATGCGTGCCGTCGGCAGAAAGGACTGCTCTTGTCTTGCCTGAGTTAGCATCCGAACCGGCATTGGGTTCGGTGAGGCAATATGCTCCTGCAAATTCCCCTGAAGCCAGTTTGGGTAAGTATTTTTGTTTCTGTTCTTCATTGCCGTAATATAAAATCGGCAGCGATCCTATACCGGTATGGGCAGAATAGGCAACAGCAAATGAAAACCCCGCTCCCAGCCTGTCGCTGGTAAGCATAGAAGTAATAAATGACTGCCCAAAGCCCATATATTCTTCGGGTATGGAAATGCCCAGCAAGCCAAGCTCTCCGGCCTTGTTGAGCAGGCTGCGCATCAATCCTTCTTTTTTAGTATCAATTTCGTTAAGTATGGGAATAACTTCCTTTTCGAGAAAATCATCGCAGGTATCTGCAATCATCTTCTGTTCTTCGTTAAATTCTTCCGGAATAAAAATTTCAGCGGCAGCTTTGGTGATAAACTCTCCGCCTTTAAGATAATTCTGATCATTCATAATCTGCAAATTGTAAGTTTATAAAAAATAAAAGTTTACAAAATTAGCATTTTTTAGCCTGTAATCCCGGATAAAATTTGTTTAACAACTATTAACATTTTTAATCGATAATATAAAAATTTACGTATTTTTGAAATCATTTTTGATCAAATCATAATTATGAGAAAATTCTTTATCATTACCTTTATACTGGTTTTTACAGTTTTCGCAGGAGTATCGCAAACCACGCCCAAAAAGGATAGTGTTACCAATTATTGGGGCATAAGCCTTTACGGTTCTGCTGATTACAAT
>DAOOWO010000452.1:0-1761 GCA_035371225.1 Bacteroidales bacterium
ACTCGATTTATAATCACGCAACACGGCAAGAAGAGGTATCCAGCGATAAAGGCCGTGTGGATTAGCCTCACGGGAAAAAATCTCATGAGTAGTGGTTGGTTTGTTTGTCAAAAAACCCTCACCAGATTATAAACTGCTTATTAATAATCTGCCGGCATTATTTTTACAACATCTTTTTCCAAATATCACCTGTTTTAACTTTTAAGGTGATGTTTTCCGAATACACTGTCATTCCGGTGAAAACCGGAATCCAGTAAACAGCCCTTAGCTTCTCAGCCTTTAGGATAATATCCCCTGTTTTGACTTGAACTAAGCGCATATTGCGGGTATATATAGGCACCTTTTTTTAAGCGTGATATTCCTGATTGCTCTAAAGGAGGTCAACTGACATGTCCCGAGTAGAACTAAACACGGCCGCTCCGGATTTTACCATGACCGACTTCACCGGCAAAAGCGTTTCCCTTGCCGATTTTCGCAATAAAAAGAATGTTCTGGTGGTTTTTAATCGCGGTTTTTTCTGACCTTTCTGCCGCGCGCACATGGCGCAGTTGCGCCGGTATTATCAGCGATTTGTAAAACTGGATACGGAGATTATTGTTGCCGGGCCGGAGAAGCCCGAGGCTTTTCGGGAATACTGGACAAAGGAAAATCTGCCGTTTATCGGCCTGCCCGATCCCGAACATAAGGTTTTAAAATTATACGGCCAGCAGGTAAAACTTTTCAAACTGGGTAGAATGCCGGCGCAAATGCTGATTGATAAAAAGGGTTCTGTTCGTTTTGTGCATTACGGCCATTCCATGTCGGATATACCATCGAATCAGGAAATCATTGAATTAATTGAAAAGCAAATATAATAAGGACGATAAGATAAATGGGATAATCCAAACCATCTTTGTCATTCCGGCGTAGGCCGGAATCCAGTTATTTTGCCATTGACCAGTTTAAAAAACGAATTGAAATTAAAAAAAATGCGAGTATATTTAAGCATCTGGTTTTAAAATGTATTTAAAAAAACAGGTCACTGCGGAGCTTGCCCTGTTTAATCGAAAGTAGATAAGAAATGAACAAAAAGGAAATTTCAGATGACGCGATTGAAATTGTGGCGAAACATATCAATGCACGGAACAATAGGCCATCTAAAATACCCATTATTACTATTGACGGTGAAACAGAAACACCGCATTATTTCGAGATAATACCCTTTGAAAAAATCGATAATTCAAATTCAAAATTTTTTGCTATTGACGGTAGCTATAACAGTCAGGATTTCTACAACGGACTATCTATAGGTATCTACACGGCTGGTTATATCTGCTACCAGTTAGGTAAACAAGTTCGCCTCAATGATACTAGCGACCCCGTAATTTTGGGTAAGGGATACTATCCTGAAAATATTTTGATTACGAATGACCAACATAGAGATGCAATTTACGATGAACTGATTTCATTGGAACCAGTAAAAATACTATTAAATTTTTTCGAGGAGGACGCTACAAAAGTCTTCGGCTTTGCAAAAGACATTATTTGTTCATCTCTTTCGAAATTATTGAGCTTTTGTCAAGAGATATTAGAGTGGGCTCTGGTTTATGAAATTTCAAATCTCCCAATTATACAAAAAGGAGATTTCATTTTGCGTGATGGTACGTTGCGTTCCAATAATATCAAACAAGAACATTTAGTTAAACTTGGGAAAGATATTAAGCAGAAGAGATATTGTCAAGAGTTGTGTATGAAGACTTAGGCGGCGATCCGTTTTTCTTC
>DAOOWO010000453.1:0-1754 GCA_035371225.1 Bacteroidales bacterium
AATATCAATATACTGGCATCATCTTTAAAATAATCCGTATTCCTTGAAAAGAATTTTTCTAATCGTTTTTCAGAAATATCGGATGATAATAATTCAGCAATAGTTCCATTAAAATCATCAGTTTCGTACATCCCATCAGTACAAAGGATAAGAGATTCGCCTTCACCGAAATCCTGTCTTTTCACCGAAATGTCAGCACCATTATATCCCAAAGCATTGGTAAGGCCTTCCCTTATTACGAGCACGCCATCCTGAATCAGCAGTTTGCCGCTTTTATCCCGCATGTTTACGGCCTTTTTTGAATCCTCGGATAGTTGTTTTATTCCATTGGATGTATGCTTGTATAAGCGGCTATCCCCAATGCAATCCCATAAGAAATAATTTTCATTTGTGTTCCATGCCGCCGCCAACAAAACCGACATCATGCCCTGGTGCGCCGGCTCCACAGGATTTGAAACCTCATAGTCGGCTTTTTTCAAGGCCATTTCAAATCGTTGAATCAGGGTGCCCGCTTGATTGTTTAAAAATGTATCAACAAAAGCATGACATGCAGCATTGGAAGCTACGGAATCGTGATGCCGCGAACCCACTCCATCAGCTATTACTAACAAAACGATATTTTCATCGTTGATTTCCCTGTAAAGCAGAAAATCGCCGCAGGTTTTTTTGTCTGTATCTTTTTGACACTTACCATGCACTATGTATTTTTTACCGGACATGATTTCTGTTGGTTAAACAATGGCAGGAATTTCTTCAAAACTACGATAATGTTTGCAGTAAATAAATATTTTTGTAATATTTTTTATCCGCTGAATTATAAACAAACGCAAAAATATTGATGAAAAACAGGGAAAGATTATTAACGCTGATTGACCTGACAGCTCAGACATTTTCCATACCGGGCACAGCAAAAGAAGAAATGTTGGCGTTGCTTAAGGAAAGCAGCATACAAAGTTCTGATTATGGGGCTTTGCGAAGTTATATCTTTGATAAAGCATATTCTTTTTGTAACGGCAATGACCTGTCGAAAGTATTGGCATGGCTCGAAGCAACACTGAAGCTCCTCGAAAGGGGGCGGGAGCCGTCAGCGGCAAAAAAGCCGGAAGTGTACTTCAGCCCTGGTGCAGCTTGTCGCGATCGTATTCACAAAGCATTATTTGAGGCACGCTGCTCGGTGGATATCTGTGTCTTTACCATCAGCGACAATTTTATTTCGGAAGCCATACTATCCGCCGAAAAAAGAGGCATTGATATCCGCATTATCACCGATGATGACAAATGTTATGATGAAGGTTCCGATATACACCGGTTATCCAAAAACAACATTGCTATCAGGACCGACAACAGTCCGGCACTGATGCATAACAAATTCGTTGTTATCGACAATATCCTCACCATTACAGGAAGCTACAACTGGACCCGCACTGCCGCCATGGAAAACGGCGAGAACATAATCGTTCTGTACGACGCCATTGTGGCCAATACCTATCTGGAAACCTTTGAAAAACTCTGGAAGACCTCTGTAACTCTACGAAAGAACAGGTATTGATCAACTCAGATCGTGTATGCTGGGCATGTAGTTTTGCTGGATAAACATCGCAAAAATCTGGGCTACTTCCTTATGCGTAAAACCCAGCGGGCCCGTTCCTACATTAAAAATAAACTGCAATTCTTTAGGCTTGATTTTTCTGTCGGACATCTATAGTGGTTCCCTGTTTTAGGACAGATTTTTTATGATTCTTAATTGATTTTTC
>DAOOWO010000454.1:0-1751 GCA_035371225.1 Bacteroidales bacterium
AGAAGTATAACCAGATTTATTAGAATAAGTACAATCATCATCGTATTTGAAATATTCTACCAGGGCATCAGGAGAGTCAAAAGTCTGAGCTCCAGATCCATCGGCGGCATAGCTCATATCAACGGCTTTGCCGCAATGATACATAAGTTTGGCCACGGCTTCGTTGTAGTTGCTGAGTTCATCAAGCATGTTTTCCCAGTCATAGGTCGTGGAGCCGAAATTTATTCCTCCGTGAGTACCCTGCCCGGTGAGCGGGTACCGGTAATAATACATAACCTGCGACATGGCGGTGGCCACGCATCCTGCATAAGCCCTGCCATCAGGCCCGCCTTCTGCTATTGGACAAAACTGGTTATAGTATTTATCCTGATTCCAACTGCTGGATAACAGCGGGGCTATGGCTTTGCTTTTTTTCACGCTGAGGTTTTCGGCTGTGCCGTAGTAAGCCCACAGATTGCTTATGTTCTCATCTGCCTTAATGTTTTCGGCCAGTGCAGTTTTTATTTCTTTTTTCACCTCCGACATCCAGTATTTCATGTTGACAGGCATTTTTGCAGGATCAAGATTGGATTCGTAGGAATATCCTATCACCGGACTGATGTTATCGTCGGCAGAAACTATTACAAAGCCTTTTGGTGCGAGATTTATGATATAATATAGCGGAATGTCTCCGTCCCATTCTGTAAAAACATCGCTGACTTCTATGTTTTTTAAATCCACTGTGATAAACTGGCCGGCGTGTTCGTAATAGTACGCAAGGCCTGCTTTCTTAGCCAGGGGGAGGTCAACTTTTTTTGCTTCGGCAGCAATAACAATGAGCAAGGCGGTGATAATAATAAGTATACGTTTCATTATTCTATTAAATTTTAACAAAAATAATAATAATTTTGCATGTACAGAAATGCATAAATTTGTTAATCGGGCTTTAACAAATAATTAACTATAACATCTCTTTATAGCTGTTTTTTTTACATTTGTCTGTATTTTTTTATTGTTGAAAACAAAAAACCATATAATGAAACTGGTAATAAAAAATATTAAAGAATTGGTTCAGGTAGAAACTAACCCTGCCAAATTAGTATCCAAAGTATCCGGAAAAAAAATGTCGGAATTGAAATCCATAAAAGATGCCTTTCTGATTATTGACAAAGGTGTCACCCGGGAATTCGGAGCAATGAAAGATTTTGATAATGCACAGCACCGTCCCGAAGCCGGTGATAAAATGCTGGATGCCTGCGGCCGCATGGTTTTTCCCTGTTTCTGCGATTCACACACGCACCTGGTATATGCCGGCAGCCGCGAAAAAGAATATATTGACAAAATCAGGGGCTTGTCCTATGAAGAGATAGCCAAACGGGGGGGAGGCATACTGAATTCTGCCAAAAGGCTGCATAATACTTCCGAAGAAGAATTATTAATACAGTCGTTGACAAGGCTCGAAGAAATAAAAAAACTCGGCACAGGCGCCGTGGAAATAAAAAGCGGCTATGGGCTTACCACAGTCGATGAGCTGAAAATGCTGAGGGTAATAAAAAAACTGAAAACATTGTCTCCCCTGACCATCAGGGCGACGTTCCTGGGAGCTCATGCCGTACCCCTTGCGTACAAAGGCAAACAGGGCGAATACGTGGACCTTATCATCAACGAAATGATACCGTTGGTGGCTACCGAAGAACTGGCCGATTATATTGATGTTTTCTGCGACCGCGGGTTCTTCACCGTGGAAGAAACCGAACGTATGCTCATGGCGG
>DAOOWO010000455.1:0-1749 GCA_035371225.1 Bacteroidales bacterium
CCCCGATACCATTTTCTGCGGACAAAAACGCAATCACCATAAGGTTTTTAAGCTGAACAAAAAAGAATACAGCCGCCTGGCCGATCATATAGGTTTGTATCCTTTGGTGATGGTGTCACCGCACGACTCCGACATGATTTATAGCGGCAGCGAAGAACGCAGGAGGTTCCTCGACAGTTTTATCAGCCAATTTGACCATGTGTACCTCGACGACCTGATAAACTATAATAAAGCCCTTTTTCAACGCAATAAACTGCTGAAGTTTTTTGCAGAAGATCACTCTTTCGATGCCGATTCCCTGGAAATATGGGATACACAACTGGTTGCCTTCGGAACTAAGATTCATGCAAAAAGAACTTCTTTTATCCTGGATTTTTTGCCTTATTTTAACTACTATTTCGAACTCATCAGCGGAAAAAAAGAAAACGTTTCCATGACTTACGACTCGCAGCTAAACAATGCCCACCTTTCCGACCTGCTGAAATCAAGCCTTGCCAAAAACCGGGTGTTGCAGTACACCACATGCGGCATTCACAAAGACGACCTGATTTTTAATATCGGCAATTTCCCGCTGCGCAAATTCGGTTCGCAGGGACAGCAAAAATCCTATACCATAGCCATAAAACTTGCCCAGTTCGAATATATCAAAATCATGAAAGGTTATAAACCGGTGGTTCTTTTTGATGATATCTTCGATAAACTCGATGACGAAAGGGTGGAACACCTTGTGAAACTGGCGGCCGACAATAATTTTGGGCAGGTATTCATTACCGATACACAGAAAGAAAGAATAATAAACACTATGAAAAAAATCAATTCACCGGGAAAAGTATTTGTGATCAGCGACAATAATGCTAAAGAAATAAACCTTTAAGTATGCAAAAAGAAAAACCACTGAAAGAGGTCATAAGGCAGTTTGTCGAATATTACAGGCTCGGGAAAAAATTGAACGAAGCCGCCCTGATTGAAAATTGGGAGGAGATAGTCGGTAAGATGATTGCCAAACATACCACCAACCTCCATGTCGACAAAGGGGTATTATATGTAACCCTTGATTCGTCGGTAGTACGCAACGAACTAAACATGATTAAATCAGAAATTTTAAACCGGCTGAACAGCTATTTTAACAAACCATTTATCGATAAAATTGTCTTAAAATAATTTCTAATTACTAATGAAAAAAACTATTTACATAACTGTTTTAATTGTACTTACAAGCTTTATTTGTAGTATTACTTCATGTATGGACAAGCAGCCGGTCAGGGGCAATGGAACTATCATAAAAAAAGAAATTCAGCTTACCGAATTTGAAAAAATTGAATTGGACGGGATTTTTAAGGTGTACCTGAAACAGGGTGATGCTTCAAAATTGGAGGTGGAAACCGATGAAAATATTATTGACCTCCTAGAGGCAAATGTCCGCAGCAAAAAACTGACTTTAAAAGTAAAGAAACCCGTGCACAGTACAAGAGGGATATTTATCTATTTGACTTTCAATAAGATTAACCACCTTTCATTGGCCGGTCATACCTATGTTGTTTCAACCGACAGGATGAACTTCGACCAGCTTGACCTGATTGTTTCCGGCTCCAGCAAAATGATATCAGAAATCAATGCGGTAAGTCTGAAGATTGAAGCCAGCGGCAGCAGTTCTCTGGAGTTGTCCGGCAATGTTTTTTCTGCAGATATTACGGCCTCGGGTGCAGCAAAAATGAATGCAGTCAACATGAATATCGACGACCTGAAGCA
>DAOOWO010000456.1:0-1745 GCA_035371225.1 Bacteroidales bacterium
TATTAAAATTACATCCGCCCAAAGAATGGCGCTAGTTGGAATAAAACCAGAGGCTGTAGCGCAGATCTGGCAGGAGCTTGGTTTGGGGGTAGGACCCGCAGTAGAGGTATGTGTCCATTATGTACAGGCATGTCCCGGCACAGCGGTCTGCAAGTTTGGCATTCTGGATTCCTTAGGGCTAGGCGGAAAACTCGAAGAACTTTTTGTTGGAATGCAAACACCAGCAAAGGCAAAAATTGGTATATCGGGTTGTCCTATGAATTGTGGCGAGGGTTATGTAAAGGATTTTGGAGCATTTGGAAAAAAATCAGGGTGGACAGTAATTTTTGGTGGAAACTCAGGGGGAAAACCAAGGATTGGAGATGTAATTGCTGAAGATTTAAGTGACGAAGAAGTGATTGACCTTGCCAAGAGATGCTTTGCCTATTATAGCAGCAATGCGAAACCAAAGGAAAGAACAGCACGTTTCATTGAACGGATAGGCATTGAGGAATTTAAAAAGGCAATTAAAGAAAAATGACGGACAAATAACAGGTTCTTTTTGTGGGTTAAGCAAAAAAGGCTGGTAGGTGTTCAGGCTTTTAAACTGACAGGCCTTTACAGCCTTTTTGCTCTTGCAATCAGATGCTGTGCTTTTCTATGATATGGTTTTTTAAAAAGTTTTGAAAACGTACATTATTTATTATTGAGTTCCTGTATTGCATCCTTTGCTGCATCGACAAGAAAATCTTCAATTTTGTCGCCGAAATCGCAAACCTTTTTGTATAGCTCCAAAGCCTTTCTCTTGTTACCCGTTGCTGAGAGTGCCTTTGCATAACCAAGCATTGTTGCAGCAACCCTTGAGTCATTCATGGCATCCGGATTTGCATTGAAAAGTTCTTCATATAGTTCCAATGCCTTTTTCATTTCGCCGATATCTTCATATGTCCTCAATAAACGCTGTTTTGCATTCGGTAAGAGAGGTGAATCGGGATAACGTGAAATGAGGTATTCCATAAGTTCAACGACTTTTTTGTTATCCGGCTTGTCCATTCCAAATTGATAGAGGTTTGACAGACGCCAAAGTGAAATCTGTGCCTTTTCTGTATCCGGACACTCTTTGATGACACGTTCATAGAGGCTAATAAATGTTTTGAAATCCTGGTTGTCGGTTTTAATCATTATCGAGAACAGGTCCTTTGCAAGTTTTTCCTGCTCTTCGATACTGAGTTTCTGTGGTGTTTTGTCGTTTTGTTTTGCTAATTCATTTGGTTTTTGTTCTTCACCCGATGTTGTTCCATAAAAAAGCATCAAGCATAAAAAAGAGACTGCAATAAGGTTTAAAACGCTATTTATATTAAAATCTTTTGATTTCACGATATCCTCCTCAAATTGTAAGAGATATTGCCATTTTTCTTGTGTTATCCTGATATTTTTTTGTTTTTATGTCAACACTAAAAAAACATCTTCATTTATCCTCTGTGCCGTAAAAGACAACCGCTCAGTGCCGGGATGGCGTCAGAGTCACCATTCTATATTATAATACGTATAGTTTTTTCATTTAGCTGGTGCAAAGGACAGCGACTGAAATACTTTGTTGTTTGCCGTAGATATATATGCCCCTTTTCGAGAGGTCTTTCTATTCAGGTACGGTCTTCTGTTTGCGTTCTTTCCCAATCGTTTCTTATGAAACCAAGGATCTGTGCTGCTCGGTTGGTGTGCAGGCTAATGCCTTCCCAGTTTGGCCGATGAAGTATCTTTTGCAT
>DAOOWO010000457.1:0-1706 GCA_035371225.1 Bacteroidales bacterium
ATTGCCCTACGAAAAACTTTCTTCATGGGAAACTTCGTATGCTGATTATTATTTAATGGATGTAAACACTGGCAAAAAAGAACTGGTGCTGAAAAAACAACAAAATGACGTGAAACTTTCGCCCATGGGCAATTATCTTTTGTATTACAGCTATAGCGATTCCACTTGGAATTCCTATTCCGTAAAAAACAAAACTTTCACCTGCCTCACCGCCAAGATTCCTGTGAATTTTTTTGATGAAGAGCATGATGCCCCTGAACAGCCGTCTCCATATGGCATAGCGGGTTGGACTGAAAATGACGGATATGTGCTGGTGTATGACCGTTACGATATCTGGAAAATTGACCCCTTGATGATTGCTGCCCCCGAAAATATCACCAGAAACGGAAGGAGCTCCAGTACCGAATACCGCTATGTGCGCACCGATAGGGAAGCGGAACATATCGACACCAAAAAGCCCTTGCTGCTAACTGCGTTTGATACACAGACCAGGCAAAGCGGCTTTGCATCGCTGAACATAAAAAATGCAAAATCACCGGTAAAACTTATATTCGACAATTATCAGATGATTTTCATAGCCAAAGCCCGGAAAGCAGAAAAACTCATATTCACCAAGGAGTCTTTTACACAATATCCCGACCTTCAATTTACGGATATGAGGTTTTCTACTCCCGTCAGGGTTTCAAATGCCAATCCTCAGCAGAAAGACTATTACTGGGGCAGCGTGGAACTGGTAAACTGGACATCATTTGACGGTATCAAACTGGAAGGCCTGCTATACAAACCGGAAAATTTCAATACGTCAAAAAAATATCCTGTCATTGTATATTTTTACGAACGCAATGCCGACAACCTCAACCGGCACTGGATACCCTCGCCGAGCCGTTCCATTATCAATCCTGCCATTTATTGCAGCAACGGGTATATCGTGTTCATCCCCGATATTCGCTATAGTAACGGCTATCCCGGCAACAGCGCATACAACTGCGTGGTGAGTGGCACGGAGTTTATAAAGAAATTCGGGTTTGTGGATGCAGACCGCATAGGCATACAGGGCCAGAGCTGGGGAGGCTACCAAGTGGCATATCTGGTAACACGTACTAATATGTACCGGGCTGCCATGGCCGGCGCCGCCGTTACCAACATGACCAGCGCCTATGGCGGCATACGCTGGGGTACAGGAATCAGCAGGATGTCGCAGTACGAACAGTCGCAGAGTAGGATAGGAGCTAATTTGTGGCAGAACCGCGACTTGTTTATTCAGAATTCTCCATTATTTTATGCCGACAAAATTTCAACGCCCTTGCTTTTGATGAACAATGATAACGACGGAGCCGTACCTTGGTATCAGGGCATTGAGCTTTTCACCGCCTTGCGACGGCTCGACAAACCCGTGTGGATGCTGAACTATAACGGCGACGAACATAACCTTGAAAAATGGCCCAACCGTATTGATTTGAGCATACGCATGATGCAGTTCTTTGATTATTACCTCAAAGGCGAACCCATGCCGCAATGGATGAAAACCGGCATCCCGGCGCTGGAAAAAGGAAAAATCACAGGTTATGATCGTGCCAATTAGTATTATCCGCAAAACTTCTCTGACATTAATACAGTCAAAGGATGAAATAACAATTGATCTTTCCTATGATATTTAAAATGATACTGTTAATGCGGCTGCCGGGAATCGGTGAAGCTTGTAAAAC
>DAOOWO010000458.1:0-1706 GCA_035371225.1 Bacteroidales bacterium
TCTTGAGTGTAGATTTTTAATGTTTTTCCCGCCCGCCACCAGATGAGTTTTTTTATGCCTTCCTCGTCGAACCCCTTTCGACCCACGATGAGGAGGTCAGTATTTTGGCTTATGGGCCGGGCAGGCTTACCGTATTCCTTGAGGAAGCTGTAAAGAGATTTTTCATTTATTGGGTTTTCTCCGGTAATTGATATATGCGCAGAACTTAAAGGGATTGGCCATGTGTTACCAGACAGCCATTTCCTGATTCGCTTGCTGTCAAAAACACTGTTCATAATGAATTCCTTTTTTATTATATTATTTTTTTATTTAAAAAAATTCAATTTTATCCGGGATGAGGTATGTCTTTTATCGGTTTTCCGTTTTTTAGAAGCCCTTTCGGATAAACAGACCTTCTTTTGATGTCGAGACCCCACAGGCACAACAGGCAATCCTCTACCGCCTTAAAAACCCTGCTGTGCCCCGCAGTCCCTGATACGAAGTGACAGAGCTCGTGGACTACATAATAAACCTGGTATGCAGCGTGATACTCTCTTATCCATGCAGGTAACAATATTGTGGGTGTCGGGGTGCAAAACAGCGCTAAGCCACGCGGAATGTCAAGCATAAAAACGGAGACTCGAAGCTCAAGACCAAGAAAATCTATAGTAACATCGACAATTGCTTGAAAATCATCTGTCCTCAATTTTCGTTTGGTCTTGATGCCGGCAGCTTCATAGAGGCCGTTGCCCCCTCTTTTTTTGTACTCAGCAGATAGGCAAATGCCAGTTTCTCCGTCGCAGAAACGGTTGATCGTGTTGGCCTTTCCTACCACACAGCCCGATACTTGAGTTATTGTTTTTTGTTTTGTTTTCATAAAAGAAGGTCTCCTTTTTTTGTTTTTGATAAAAGCAACGCCCGGTCACATAACCGGGCATTGTTTTTGAGTGTTCTTATTTATCTGAGGTAGTATGCGGTGATTATGCTGTTGTTGTGACTTACCACGACCGCTACGTTCCGACACTTTTCCAGAAGTTTCTTGTCAGCAGCGTCATGGCGAGCCTCCATGTACGCCTGCTTTGTCATCATTGCCTTCCATGCTTTACCGCGCGCTCGGTAGATTGAGCCGTACTTTAATACGTATGAAACCTGTTTTTTACTTATGCTTCGCTGTTGCAGCCTTAATCTGTAATGCTTTGTCTCGTGCATACTTTCTCTCCCTTCAATTTTCATTAAATTTTGAAAGTGTCCAGGGTGCAAAAAGAGTGAATTAGTCAGCCTTGATAGGTGTTAAAAGAGTGAATTTTGATGAAAAGATGCGGCAGGCACTACTAAATAAAATTGCAAGAGGACTATTTTTAGATAGTCCTCTTGCAAAGTAGAAAAATTATAACAGAAAATAATTTACTTTGCAAGTTATAATAATATCATATAGTTATGAGCGTATAACGCCTATAAATATTGAATAAATTATTCCTTAACGCTATCGCGCGTGCGCGCGTATCATATTGTGAGCCTTAAAGTATATGATTTTTGACTAACACCTTGTTTATATTGGAAATTTGCACAGGAATGGTGAACATTTCGTGTTCAAAATCTTGTCAAAAAACAGGCACCAGTGGCGTTAAAAATGAAATATGTTCAACGAAATTCTATCTCATGCGAAGAATTTTCATATGATTTTGCAAAAACACGTGAAGATATGTCATATGATTTTGCAAAAACAC
>DAOOWO010000459.1:0-1706 GCA_035371225.1 Bacteroidales bacterium
AATAAATTTCGATAAAAAACCTGCATTTAAATGCTTAAATGACAGCATACTGTATAAAAATGTGTGTGTTGCGTGTTTTTCAGCAGGCCCTAAGTACGCTTAAGGATTTACAAATGATAAGATGACTGCACGATGGCCATGCGCTTTAGGCAGTCACCATATCACAATGGAACCTGCGGTGGCTGAGGTCCCCGTAGCTACTGATTCGGCTACAGTTCGACAGAATGGTCCACATTTCGACAAGTCCAGGTAGCAAAAGCGTCTGTTCAAAGTAACATAACCTCAACAGCCCCAACCCCGGAGGGGATTGAAAATCAATACAGACAGAACCATCAATCAAAAAAATTTATCGCTCAATAAATATCCGGCAGAAATAATACTGAGGAGACACTGCAACCACCGAGCATCAGTGCATGCACAAAGACTTCATAATTTTCCCGGATTCCAATAGTTTTTTTTAATAACTTTGCAAAAAATTATACTTAATATCAATCAACAATGTTGATTTAAATTATCATTAAAAAAATCAAGATTATGAAAAAAAATCGACCCTTTAGAATTTTCCGGACAAATGTTTTAAAAGGCCTGCTGGCCGGATTAATAACAATATTTATTGTCGGCGGTTCTTATGCCCAGCATGTTTCTATGGAAAGGGCAAAAACAGTGGCAAAAAACATCTATCATGAAAGTTTTTCAACCCCTTTAAAGTCCACTGCCCAGGTACAGATAGTAAATGAAAGAACGTTTTATACGCACGAAACACCTACCATGTATGTCTTTAACATGGATCAGGGCGGTTTTGTTATGGTGGCCGCCGACGAAAGAATAGAGCCGGTGCTGGGGTATTCCTCCACGGGTGTTTTTGATATGAACGACTTGCCCTGTTGCCTGAACTGGATGATTGATCAGTACAATGCCCAAATATTTGAGGTAGCTTCTGATGATGTGGCCAACAACACTTACGAAGTGAACGAAAACTGGGCAAAATATGAAAACCCCAATTTTCAGCAGACCACGCAACAATTGCTGACTGTCGGACCCTTGACCACCACCACCTGGTCGCAGGGCTGCTATTATAATGCCATGTGCCCGGCCGATGCATCCCTGGGAAGCACACGATGCGGCCGTTGTCCGACAGGTTGTGTCGCCACGGCCTTTTCACAGGTGTTAAAATATTATAATTTCCCGGCACAGGGTGTAGGTTCAAAATCATACACACACGACACTTATGGAACTATCTCGGCAAACTTTGCAGCCACCACCTACGACTGGGCTTCGATGCCCAATAAGTTGCTCAGCAATAACCAGGCAGCAGCCACCTTATTGTTCCATGCCGGTGTTTCTATTAATATGGATTACGGCCCCAGTGGCTCTTCCGCTTATACGACAGACGTAAGAAAAGCCCTTGTCAACACGTTCAAATACGCCTCCTCAGCACAATACGTTTCCAAAACATCTTATTCGGAATTGCAATGGACCAACATGGTTAAGGCCGAACTTGACGCCTCCCGTGTTGTCCTGATCAATGGATATGATGAAACAGCCAAAGCCGGCCACGGATTTGTCTGCGACGGTTATGATGCCACCGACCACTTCCATATCAATTGGGGATGGAACGGCAGTTGCGACGGATACTTTCTCTTAAATGCCCTCAGCCCGTCATCCTATTCTTTTAACTCCTCGGTCGGCGCTATCAAGGGTATTAC
>DAOOWO010000460.1:0-1704 GCA_035371225.1 Bacteroidales bacterium
GGCACAGTTGCTGTACTTTGCCATTTCGCGAAAACGGGAATACCTGGCTGACTCTTCGGCTGTAAGACTGACACGGTATCCAGAAGGGCTGGCTTCGGCACTGGAAAAAATTTCGGCCAATACCGCCGAAATGCCCATGGCCAACAGAGTTACTGCACCATTGTATATTGCCAATCCCCTGAAACAAAAAGGCATGAAGATGGCAGACCTCACCAGCACCCACCCACCAATTTCGGAACGCATCCGAATATTGCGCGCCATGTCGGGCGGAGCTGGATTGGCAAGCTATCAGAAAGCCTATAATAATGTTACCGGAAAAAATAAAACCATTATCCCCGAAGCTGAATTAAACCAGCAGGACACTTCAGGAATACGCGAAGGTGCCGGCATGGCAGCATTTGCCGACTCCAAAACCACTACCAGAAGCTCCCACGATATCATGATGATGGTTGATAAATACACTTTTATAAACTGTAACTGCGGAATGAAAATTAAAGTGCCAGCTAATTTCAGCGGGAATACAGTTTATTGTACCCGTTGCGGGGCAAAACACGCCGTAGGAAAAAACCAGTAAGCCAATAAAGAATCTTAATATAATTTTCTATACTAAATAACGTAGCCGGCATGACACAGTTTTTGACCATTCTTGTTTTTATCCTGACAATAATAATCATTGCTTTTATTGCTTATTTTCTGATAAAAAAATTCGGCCTAATTAAAAGCATAGCCGGAATAATATTGTTTTTATCAGGCATTGTGCTCATACTTTTCTCTGTTGCATACAAGGAATGGATGGAAACCACCATGTCGTTTTTGCTAAGTTTGTTTAGCGGCGTATTTTTAGCCATCGCAGGGGGAATTTTTGTTGCTTTCGGAATCAGGAAGGGAACAAGAAAGAAATAGAAAAAGGACACTTCGGCATGAAAAGCCAGACGTGAGAAGATAAAAAAAGAGGTTACCATATTGGCAACCTCTTTTTTTTTGAAACTTTTTTATCGGATAATATTGATTTTTTGGGTGGTTACTCCTGAACTGGCAACAACCTTTATTATGTATGAGCCCACCGGCAAGTCGGCAGTGTTTATAATTTTTGTGTTTTCGTAAGCGGCGATAATACCACCCATGATATTATACACTTCAACTGATTTAACATTGTCGGCAGTGATGTAAAATCTATCATTGGCCGGGTTGGGATAAACATTTATCTTTTCACCTGTTTCTTTATTATCAAAGCCTGTTGTCGGATCGTGAAGAACAAGATCAACGGCAGGCACTGTTCCAGTTATTGAATACCATCCCCATGCGCTATTGTAGTACAGATATACGGCACCAGCCACAGATGCATCACCTTTAAATTGCTTATCACTCCCAACAAAAATCGTATCGTTATTGGCAATATTTGTAGACATAGCTATTGAGGCGCAAAGTATTGTCGCAGGGGCAACAACATAAGGCGTTGTAAGTGCCAAAGTGATGTATGCCGGTAAATTTGCAGGGATAAGAGAAAAGGATGATGACTGGCCAACCAATGTATGTACATTTGAGCCGGTTATAGTGTATAATTTTGCAGTTATGCTGGTATTGGGTGTAGCATCATAAATGATGGCACTTATACTGTCAATCTGGTCGGCATTTGTAAAATAATAATTTGCGCCATATTCCATTCCTGTCATTGCGGCAGCCGTGGGTTCAAAACTATATGGA
>DAOOWO010000461.1:0-1691 GCA_035371225.1 Bacteroidales bacterium
GACCACGGTGGTGCAAAACCATGCGCGCCATATCCTGCTGCGCACGGGCCCTCATGGAAAATATGATACATGCCAGGAAAATAATTGTCAGACCTTTTTTCATGATAAAGTTATTAAAACCTGTGAGCGACTGATTATCTGGAGATAATAATTTTTTGTGAGGCAATCAGGCTGCCATCGGCTGTTAATGTAAAGTAATATACTCCACCCGGAAGTTTTTCCGAATTATTACCGGTGCCATCCCAAAGGATACTGTAACTACCCGATGACTGACGGCCGTTGCAGAGTGTTTTTACTTCCTGGCCCATTGCGTTGAAAACAGCAATCCGGAAGTTATTTGCCATCTCCGTAAGGGTGTACGTGATTTGAGTTTTATCGCTGAAAGGGTTCGGAAAGGCGTTTACAAAAGGATTATCATGCACTATTTCATCAAACCCCTGGTTGGCATCGCAGGGGCCGGTAACCAGCGTGATGGCATTGTAGGTGGTATCGCCTGTGCTGCCCTGAACCACCTTGGGTATGCCGCTGTTGAGATGGATGATAAACAAGTCGTTGCCGCCATTATCTCTACCCACAGTGTCACCGGTGGGGTTTCTGAACACCATGCCGATGGTGTAGGGGCGGCCTCCGTCGGTGGTGTCCCATACCGTCGAAATTACACTGCTGGTATTGGGGTCGGGTTCGGTATTTACCCAGGCAGGGTTAGAAAAATAATACTCTACGCAAAATTCAATGGAATAGACACCGTTGCCGAGCGACTGCATCAAACCAACGCCGTCATCCTGCGGGTTTTCGCCCCAATTGCCAACCACATGCTGCCAGACATTGGATTTGTAAGGTACTATCTGGTTGTAACAAAACTGACTGTTCGCCGCTGGGTTTTCGCAATGCCTTATGAAGGCAGAAGCCACGGTATCCAGTGAACAGGTACACAATCCAAGATGTGCATATACTTTTTTACATGGAGAAGGCGTGCCATTGCCGCCGCCAAGGGCATAATCGTATGTCTCCATCAGTTTCGTATCTAAGGTTATCCTTAGAAAATGATGCTGGCAAAAGGAATATCCAGCCAAAAAAGTAAAGATAACAAAGAGTAAAAATGTTTTTTTCATAATGAATTAATTTTAATTAGTATATTACAAAAATAGTATTTTTTAAAAGCAATGTCATTTTTATGTCGGTATAAATCATCAATTTATAATCATTTTTTTCGTATAGGAAGCTTTGCTGGAAGTTATTTCCAATAAATACATCCCCTGCGGCAGGTCTTCAACAGTATAGGTTTTATACATTAAGACAGCAGGATCTGACCTGTCTGATAAAACCGTCTGCCCCATACAATTAATCAGCCTTAATGTAATGGATTCCCCGTTGGGGTTTCCATGCACGCAAAAGTATTCTGCTGCGGGATTGGGAAAAACCAGGAATGGCCCGGGGGCGGCGGCTTCCTCTGTTCCTGAGGGGTCGCACACGGTAAGCATTCCTGAAACGCTGGTGGAGTCATCCCAGAATCCGGAGCTGAAACCACCGTAGACATAAGGGCTGTCTTCAAGTTGAAAACGGCTGGCGAAATAGTACACGCCTGCCAGAAGCGTTGATCCGAGGGTGGCTGCATATTCGTCGCTGATGACGGCATCGGCCTTGTAGGCAGCAGGCAGCCAGTTTGTCCAAGTGTCAGGAGGGGTATTGGT
>DAOOWO010000462.1:0-1678 GCA_035371225.1 Bacteroidales bacterium
CTGCGTACTGTATTGACGGTGTTGATCATTGCCTTTGGCATCATGGCGCTGGTGGGCATACTCACCGCCATTGAATCAATAAAAGGATCGATAAGCAGCAACTTTGCCCGTATGGGATCCAACACATTCAGCATAAGAAACCATGGGATACGGATGCATGGCGGAGGAGAAAGACCAAAAGATTTCACAAACATTACTTATCAGGAAGCCATGGAATTTAAAGAACGGTTTAATTTTCCGGCCATGACATCCATTTCAACCGTTGGCACCAGAGCTTCGACAGTAAAATATGCATCAAAAAAAACTAATCCCAACATCGTCGTGTTTGGCATTGACGGACAATATTTAGCTACTTCAGGCCAGGAAATTGAAAATGGCAGGAACTTCTCGAACAAAGAACTTGAAAACGGAGCCAATGTGATATTGGTGGGAAGCGAGATAATAAAAAAACTTTTTACAAATAACGATAATGCAATAGACAAAGAGATTTCCGTAGGCCCGCAGCGATTTAAGATTGTAGGTATATTAAAAGAAAAAGGTTCCAGCATGGGGTTCAGCGGCGACAAAAGCTGTCTGATACCACTGAAATGCCTCCGCCAGTTTGTGTCAGGCAATGAGTTATCATATACTATTGAAGTCATGGTTCCCAACAACCAGATGATGGAAACAGCTATCGGCGAAGCCACAGGAACCTTCCGCGTTATACGCAAAGTAATGCCAGGCGAGAAAAACAATTTTGAAGTGGAAAAAAGTGACAACCTGGCACAGATGCTTATCGAAAACATCAGCTTTGTTACCCTGGCGGCTACTATTATTGGCTTGATAACATTACTGGGGGCCGCTATAGGCCTGATGAATATCATGCTGGTTTCGGTTACCGAACGCACACGGGAAATTGGCATAAGAAAAGCCATGGGAGCAACTTCCAACACCATTCGAAATCAGTTCCTGGTAGAAGCGGTGGTGATTGGTGTATTGGGCGGGCTCCTGGGGATTTTCTTTGGCATCCTGATTGGGAATATTATGTCGCTGATACTGGACAGTAGTTTTGTTGTTCCCTGGTTGTGGATATTTTCTGGAATAGTGCTGTGTATCCTGGTGGGCCTGGTTTCAGGGATTATTCCTGCCATGAAAGCCGCACGACTTAATCCTATTGATGCGTTGAGATACGAATAAACCCTGAAATTTGAAGAAACAGCAGCTATATATCAGCATTATTCTTCTGGCCTTCATAGCCATGGCTGTTTCGTGCAGTCCCATAAGAAAGTATCCTAAAGGCAACTACCTGCTGGTAAGTAACAAGCTGGTGATGAACAAAAATGCAATCGATGCATCTGAACTAAAAAGCCTTTTCAAACAAAAACCCAACAAAAAAAACTTTGGCCTGTACCTTAATATCAGGTTTTGGAATTATGCCAGCAAGGGAAAAGAAACCGGGTTTAAACGATGGATAAAAAAAACCCTGGCAGCCGAACCGGTACTATTAGATACCAGCCTCATCCCGGGCTCGCTAAATCAAATCCATTATTACCTGAACAATCACGGATATTTCAATTCAGACATTGCCTATACGGTTATCTACCCCCAAAAAAAAAGACGTAATGCTAAAATAATTTTTAAAGTCAACACATATACGCCTTACAAGATTAATAAAGTAACATATTCCATCGGCGATGCC
>DAOOWO010000463.1:0-1665 GCA_035371225.1 Bacteroidales bacterium
TTTTTCGAACAACCTCGATGAGTTTTTCCGGGTACGTGTGGCCGCACTTAAGCGCATGATAGAATTTGGCAAGAAATCCAAAATGCACCTCGAGATCAATCCTGCTGCCATCATAGAAGAAATACAGGAAATAGTGATCGGGCAGCAAAAAGAATTTGAACGCATCTGGAATGAAATTTTACGGGAGCTTAAAAAGGAAAGGATCTTCCTGGTTAATGAAACACAGCTTAACAAAGCACAGCAAACATTTATACTGGATTATTTTAACGATGAGATACGCAGCAATGTAATACCGCTGATGATCGAGAGCATACAGAACTTTCCGGTACTGAACGACCGGTCTATTTACCTGGCCTGTAAGCTTTCAAAAAAAGACAAATCTATTCCGCAGAAATATGCATTGCTTTCGGTACCAACACGCAGGCTGCCCCGCTTCATCATCCTTCCATCCAAAAATGCTGATAAACAGATCATCCTGCTGGAAGATATCATCCGGTTTTGCTTACCCAATATTTTTTCATTTTTTGGTTACGATACTTTTTCTGCCCACATCATTAAAGTAACCCGTGATGCTGAAATAGACCTGGATAATGATATATCCACATCCCTTATTCAAAAAATTGAAAAAGGACTTAAGAACCGCAAAAAAGGAAAACCCGTTCGTTTCGTTTTTGATAAAGCCATCGACCCATCCCTCCTCACCTACCTGGTAAGGCGACTGGGTTTACTGCAAAAAGATAACCTGATCCCGGGCGGACGCATTCATAATTTCGTTGACTTTATGGATTTTCCTGAATCGGTGTTTGATAAAAAAAGTCAGCGCAAAAAACCTTTTATACACCCGGTTTTAAAAAATGTTACCAGTGTTACCAATATTGTTTTACAAAAAGATGTGCTCTTAAACTTCCCCTATCATTCCTTCGACAGCATTATTGACCTGTTACGGGAAGCTGCTATCGACCCCGAAGTGATCAGTATTAAAATTACCTGCTACCGGCTCGCCGAACGCTCCAAGATCATTAACGCACTTACCAATGCCGTACGCAACGGCAAACAGGTAACTGTGGTGCTGGAACTGCGAGCCCGATTTGACGAAGAGGCCAACCTGGAGTGGAAGAACGAACTGGAAGAAAACGGCGTGAAAGTATTGCTGGGTGTGCCTAATACAAAAGTGCATGCTAAAATATGCCTGATAAAAAAGCGGGTTAACAACCGCACCATTCATTATGGTTTTGTAAGCACGGGCAACCTGAACGAAAAGACAGCAAAGGTTTATAGTGATGCATGCCTGCTTACATCCGATCGGAATATCATGGCCGATGTAAACCGTATATTCAATTACCTGGAACAGCCAAAAACAAGAATAGCTTTATTGAAAAGCTGTAAAACTTTAATAGTAAGTCCGGTTGGTATGAGAAGACAGATAATACAACTGGTGAATAAAGAAATAAAAATGGCCCGGTTAAAAAAACCAGCTGCTATCACCCTCAAACTGAATTCTCTCAGCGATGAAATTCTCATCGATAAATTATACGAAGCTGCCAAAGCCGGTGTAGAAGTAAAAATGATCATCCGCGGCATTTTTTGTTTTCTTTCGGAAAATAAAAAATTCAGGCATCCCGTGCAGGCCATCAGCATTGTGGATGAATACCTGGAGCATTCCCG
>DAOOWO010000464.1:0-1663 GCA_035371225.1 Bacteroidales bacterium
TATTTTCCGGATAATAAAGACAACAAAAACATCGAATCGTCATATCTTGGCATGACCGGAAAATTTATTGAGCCAGCCATTGCACCCCTGGGTTTCGACTGGCGCATGGGTATCAGTCTGATTTCGGGCATTGCAGCAAAAGAAACCATCGTTGGCCTGATGAGCCAGTTGTATCAAACAGAGCACCTGCCCGGGAGCGACAAGCAAAACCTTATCGAAAGCCTGCGAACACAGACCTATACCATAGGCCCCAAAAAAGGACAACACATTTTCAATCCCGTAGTGGCTTTGTCGTTCATATTTTTTGTTTCGCTTTATACGCCCTGTATAGCCACCATTGCCTCCATACATAAAACCATAAAACGCCGTAAATGGACGGTTTTTGTTATCCTGTACACCACACTGCTGGCCTGGCTTGTTTCATTTCTGATATACAATATCGGCAGTTATTTCTTTCTTTGATACGGGGTTGTCCTGCATGGTTTTAGCATAAAAAGGGGGAGAAAAATGTTTACATTATCTTTCTCTTTTTAAACCAGATAAAAATAATAACCGACACCAATAACATAGCTCCCAAAACAAAATAATAGCCGTTATGCCAGGTTATTTCGGGCATATGAACAAAGTTCATCCCATAGATACCGGCAATAAATGTCAGGGGCAGAAAGAAAGCGGAAAAAATGGTCAGCAACTTCATCACATCGTTACTCCTTTTGGCTGTTACCGACAGGTAAGTGTTCAAAATATTATTCGCATCTTCGGTCACTTCATCATAATCCACCAGGTAACTCAGTGTGGTCTCTTTTACGTCCTGCAACAACGACTTTGACTCGGGCTTGACACTTATCTGATTCAAAACATTTTGAGTCACCTGCAGGATTTTTTTTATGATACGCGCTTGTGATTTCTGGTAGTACAAGGTTTCCATTGAAATAGGCGCCCCGCTTTTAAGAAAAACCTCCTGCTCCAGTTTGTCCATCATATCATTTTGCTGCTGCAACGGCTCTTCGTACGTGTAGAGCATGCTGTCGATGATTTTCAGCATCAACTTTTCGGTATCTTCATAATCGCCCGGTATATTTTCGAGAAACTTAAAAGAGGCCCTGTGGATGGTAATTAGCCTGTTTTCGTTAATAAAAAAAGCGATTTTATTTGTCAGCTCTCCCACGGTGTCCATGTTATCCTCTGTGGTTTGTGAATGTGCCCGTAAAATCAGGAACGTATAGTCGTTAAGTTTTTCTATCTTGGGCAAATGCCCGTGTTCCATAATGTCTTCCAACAGGGTGTAATCAATATCAAAAGGCTGTGTCAGGGCCTTTAATTCCTCATGACTGGGATTTTCAAGGTCTATCCATTCAAAAGTTTTGAAATTCCTTACTTTTTTGCTCATAATAAATTGTCATTAATACTTGTATTTCAAACAATTAAAAACACAAATCAAATTAAGCTATAAAATATTTTTTCAATGACTGCCGGCAAGACAGGCATTTGCCAGCTTGAGTTTGTTCATATTTACAGCAATACAAATATAAACGTTCTTTGATTTTTGTGTATGAAAATTCGTACTTTGAAGTAAAAACAATATCATAAAATGTTTACCAAAGCACCATTAAATCGGCCATATATGAATTTACAATATGTCGGTACTTATTTCTTAAATAAC
>DAOOWO010000465.1:0-1644 GCA_035371225.1 Bacteroidales bacterium
AAAAACAATCCTTATTATAATGCAGTGGGTGCTTCAGGGGCTACTTCGGCGGTTTTATTTGCCAGTATCCTGTTTTATCCTATTGGAAAAATCATGATATTCCCCATTCCAATAGGTATTCCGGCTTTTATCTTTGGATTATTATATTTGATTTATTCTGCCTACATGAGTAAAAGAGGCGGCGACAACATAGGGCATGATGCCCATTTCTGGGGTGCAGTTTTCGGGGTGCTATTTACCATCGCAATAAAACCTGCTGTTGCCCTCTATTTTATTGATCAGGTTAGATATTTTATCAGCTTTTGATAATTATCCCTGGAGCACATAACAACCAGTTACTACAATTCACCTGTTAATTCAACTTTACTTTTACAAAGTATGATCCCGTGTTTGAAGCGTTGTAAACGGTTTCGTATATCGACAAATATAAAATGCCGGTTGCCGGAGCTGTTCCTTTGTACGAAGATCCTGCTTTCATCATTGTGCCGTTTTCGCCAACCTTAAAAACAACATTGCCATATGTAGGATAAGAAGTAGTTGCTGACGAATAATCACTCTCATAATCGTAGTCGACGTTCCCGGTGCCGGTAGATTTCCCGTCAGGTTTGTATTTGTATCCCGACAAACTGGCCAGGGTAATTTCTCCTGAAGCTGTGATGCTGATTTTCTGACCGTTTTTTACATACAAACTGGTTTTTAGCCAGCCACCGCTGGTGTTACCGCTAATATGCTTATTGGCAAAGAGGGTAAATGACGTCTCGGCCTCATCGCCTCCTTTATAAAACACATCAATGCTGGTAATTTTGTCACGGGGTATCTCCAGATTGCCATATTGGGTTTTCAACGCAATGGATTTCACGTTATAGGTGCCACCGATCCGGTAAGGATTGTCCGTAACGACGATGTCTTCTCCCACTGAAGATTCGTCATAATTATATGTGGCCTTCATCTCACTAAGTGCCAAATCTGCCGTATAATCCGTATTGGTGGGAGGAATGTAGCTCTCAGAATTGATGACTTCTTCCAGTACCGGTATGCAGTTTATATTCATTGCCACCAGTGTTTCGTACGCCTTTTTACGGATTTCTTCTGTCATGTTGTTCAGGTCGGTGACCAGAGCCTTTATTTTTTCTTTTTGGCTGTTATCGGGTGATATGCCAAAAAATATCTGGCTGATATTTTTGACAGGAATGTCTAATTTCCCCCACTGGGTAGCCAGCGATACATTGCTGATTGAGGTGGTTCCTGTCATAATGCTCCCGTCGCGCAGAGAAAGTCTGAATTCGGAGCTTTCCTTCTGGCTGAATGAAAACAATGATGTGGCAAGCATGCTTAGCAACAAAGGCAGAATGGCTTTTTTCATAAGGTTTTTTTTGTTTTTTTACTGCATAAAGATAATATAATATCTGAGCATTTTCCAAATTTCGGTTCAATCATTTTTGCTGACAATGGGTGGAAGAAAATCGATAATAAAAAATAAAATTTTTATTTATTTACTGAAAATTAATGTTTATTTTTGAACTATCAACACTAGTGAAACATGAGTATTCTGGTAAATAAATTTTCGAGAGTCGTTGTGCAGGGTTTCACCGGCAGCGAAGGCACTTTTCATGCAACACAAATGATAGAATACGGCACTCAGGT
>DAOOWO010000466.1:0-1636 GCA_035371225.1 Bacteroidales bacterium
ATCAATCCCTGGTGGACCAGCAAAATGGTGTACAACCTTATACTGGCTTTCAAAGATGAAGATCTCGACAAAATCCTTTTCAACGCGGCAAACCTTGGACACTATATTGCCGATGCGTGCACACCCCTGCACACCAGTACATATTATGACGGCAAAATCCTTGAGCAAAAAGGAGTACACGCATTCTGGGAAACACGCCTTCCCGAACTTTACAGCGACAACTTCAACTTCCTGATAGGTCGGGCAGAATACATTGATAAACCCTACGAGTTTATCTGGCAATTAGTGGCAGAAAGCCATGCCTGCGTGGATTCAATTTTTGTTGTTGAAACCGATTTGCGGCTAAACTATCCGCAGGACAGGATTTTTGTTTACGATGAAAAAGGTACGGTAATAAAAAAACAATATTCCAAAGAGTATTGCGACGAATTTAACAAGCGCACCAATAATCAGGTGGAAAGGCGTATGCGCAGGGCGGTTTATGCTGTTGCAAGCCTATGGTTCACAGCCTGGGTAAACGCCGGGCAACCCGACCTGAGCCGGCTGGAAAACAAAGAAATATCCAAAGAACATAAGAAACAACTGGAAGAAACCGAAAAAATGTGGGAAACCGGCAAACCCATTGGCCGGCCCGATCCGGATTGATGTATGATAAAACGACGAATGCTCCAGTCTTCGATACAATAATTTTTAGTTTTTTCGCATATTGCAACGACATACATACTAAAATATTGTTAAAAGTCGCTGCCTGCTTGTAAGCTATAATTTTTTTCCATATGTTTGTCCTAAAATACTAATTCATTACTATGAAAATCAGAAATTTATTATTTATGGGTGCTATTGCCATATTAGCCGCTTCATGCAGCAACAAAAAAGAAGCTAAGAACGATGAACAGCCGGACACATTCAAATACAAAACTGAACAGTTTGCCGATGTAAAAATTCTGCGCTATCAGATTCCGGGTTTCAACGAATTATCGTTAAACCAGAAGAAACTGTTATATTACCTAAGTCAGGCAGCATTATGCGGCAGAGACATCATTTATGACCAGAATTTCAAGTATAATTTGATTATTCGACGCACCCTCGAAGCCATTGTTGATAAATATAAGGGGGATCGCAATACCGAAGAATTTAACAAATTTATGACCTATACCAAACGTGTATGGTTCTGCAACGGCATCCACCACCATTACTCAAGCGACAAATTTTTACCTGAGTTTTCGCAGGAATATTTCAGACAACTTATTCAAAACTCTCCCAACGGAAAATTCCCGCTCCAAAAAGGCGAATCCGTTGAGCAGTTACTCGAAAAGATAATTCCTGTGATGTTCGATCCCGGATTATATGCCAAACGGATTAATCTTGACCCAACCAAAGACCTTATTGCCACTTCGGCCTGCAATTTTTACGAAAACATAACTCAACAGGAAGTTGAAAAATTTTATGAAACTATCATTGATAAGAAAAATGAAACACCCATCTCTTATGGTTTGAATTCAAAACTTATTAAAGAAGATGGAAAAATAGTTGAAAAAGTATATAAAATCGGCGGACTATATTCGGCTGCCATCGAAAAAATCGTTTACTGGCTTGAACAGGCAAAAACAGTGGCAGAAAATGAAAATCAGAAAGC
>DAOOWO010000467.1:0-1626 GCA_035371225.1 Bacteroidales bacterium
GCAGAGAAAGTAACGAAGGGCAGGGGATAAGTTACTACCCGAATCCGTTTACTTCGGAGGTGGTAGTGGATATGCAGCACCTTGATTTTGACCGTGCCGTGTTGAGAATTTACGACTTATTGGGCAAGATAATGTATGAACGAGACCTGGAAAGCAGCGATTTGGTTGACCAGAAGCTTACGTTAGATCTTAATTTCTTGCCTGCCGGTATCTACTCTTCCGAGTTTGTGACGGAAGGATATTCCAATACCAGCAAGATTGTGAAGAACTACTAGCAAAATTGAAATTTTAAAAAAAGCCCTGTAAGATTTCTGCAGGGCTTTTTTTGTAAGTACTAAAAGCGTGTACTTTCTGTTTTTCAGAGATGGGATGAC
The DNA here is from genome assembly GCA_035371225.1 of Bacteroidales bacterium. GTDB lineage: Bacteria > Bacteroidota > Bacteroidia > Bacteroidales > CAIWKO01 > CAIWKO01. Next base: position 375 of record DAOOWO010000467.1, read on the forward strand.
TGCCTTTAGCGGCAGGCACGCGCGCAGTCCTCATATCATTTGCATTCAGCCAAAAAATGATTTAGCCATTATTTAATAAACGGCTTCGTAAGAAATAACTAATTTTGAAGTTTAAAATTTTGTGATGCGGCTTCAGAAAAATTATTCTTCCAGACGTTATGTTATTTCGGGCATTTTTTTGGTGTTTGGAGTGATTTTTCTGATTCGTTTGTTTTATATGCAGGTCATTGATGATACCTATCAATCTTCGGCCCGCAACAACGCTTTTCGTTATATCACCGAGTATCCTGCCAGGGGATTGGTGTATGACCGCAACGGAAAACTCCTGCTGTTTAATGAGGCCGCTTACGACCTGATGGCCATTCCACGCCAGATACCCGGCAATTTCGATTCTGCGAAATTTTGCGCTCTGACGGGGATAGAACCTATCGATTTGCGGAAAAAACTTAAAGCCGCCTATAAATATTCGCCTTATCTTCCAACAATTATTGAGGAAAAACTGCCCAAAGAAATCTATGCCATGCTTCAGGAAAAGCTGTTGGAATATCCGGGATTTTACATCCAGACAAGGACCATCCGCAACTATCCTCAGCCTTATGCGGCTCAGATTTTGGGCTATATCGGCGAAGCCACCCCCGAACTTATCGACACCAATGAGTATTACCGTCCCGGTGATTATATCGGCATCAGCGGCCTGGAAAAATCTTACGAAGAAGAATTGCGCGGCAGGAAAGGCTACCACATTATCATGGTGGATGTGCATGGACGGGATATGGGCAGCTATATGCAAGGAAAATATGATTTGAAAGCCAGGGCCGGTCAAAAATTGTTTACCACCCTTGATATAGAATTACAGTCGTATGCTGAACAGTTGCTGAAAGATAAGCGGGGCAGCGTGGTGGCCATCGAGCCTAAAACCGGTGGCATCATTGCCATTTCGTCGAGTCCTACCTATGACCCCAATATCCTGGTGGGCCGCGACCGTACAAAGAATTACCTGAAACTTATTTCTGATAAAAACCTGCCTTTGTTCAATCGGGCTTTGTCGGGCCGATACCCGCCGGGTTCGACGTTTAAACCCCTTATTGGCCTTATCGCCTTGGAGGAGGGCGTGTTGAACACCACCGTGGCCTATCCCTGCCATGGCGGGTTTCCTTTGACACAGGGGAAAATGGTAAAATGTCATGTGCATTATTCCCCCATCGCGTTGCACGGGGCCATACAAACATCGTGTAACGCCTATTTTTGCAAG
>DAOOWO010000468.1:0-1623 GCA_035371225.1 Bacteroidales bacterium
TTTTAAAAATGTTTCTTCCATGTTCTGACATCCTGGAGTTTTTTTGATTAGTTCCTTGGGCGTTCCCTGAATAATCATTTTTCCATTATCCATAAAAGCAACTCTGGAACACAGGCACTCGGCTTCCTGCAGATAATGAGAGGTGTATATGATGGTGGTACCTGTTTTGTTTAGTTCTTTAAGGTATTGCACCATCATGTTTCTTGATTGTACATCAACTCCCACGGTAGGCTCATCCAGAATGACAATTTTTGGATTGTGCAGCAGGCCTGCAACAAGGTTAATTCTTCTTTTCATGCCTCCCGAGTAGGTACTGATTTTCTTGTTTAGGCTTTCCTGCAGTCCAAGCAGTTCGACATACATTTTGATGCGTTCTTTCAGGATTTTGCCTTTCAGTCCATACATTCTTCCGATAAAGCGGAGGTTTTCATAAGCTGTGAGGCTGGGATACAACGCAATATCCTGAGGCACGATACCGATAATATTTTTTATTCTTTCTTTATCATTTCTGACTGAAAGCCCGTCGACATAAACATCTCCTTTGCTTGGTGCAAATAGTCCGCAAAGTATGGAGATGGTGGTGGTTTTTCCGGCGCCGTTAGGGCCCAGAAGCCCAAAAATTTCTCCCTGGTATATTTTCAGGGATATTCCGTCAACAGCAGGCTTTTTGTTCCCCTTGTATGTTTTAGTCAGGTTAATTATTTCAATAATAGTTTCTTCGGACATTGATCAACTTTTTCAATCGGTTTTGCAGGTTTCAAAATTAGGTACTTTATATCGATTTCAGAATTTTATTTTTTTTAATTTTTTGAAAATCGCTTCTTCCTGGTCAGCACAATCCATAAGAATATCGGCGAGTTGCCCGTATGAAAATTCCGGTTCGTACCTGTTTTTGCAGTTACGGGCTCCCAGATAAGAGAAATTACGCCAACGGTCGCCGGCTTTTCCCATGTCGATTGCAAGTTCTTTAAGTTCTTCCCGTTGCAGCAAATCGGCGGCTTCATTCAGAAATGCGCCATAGATAAAACGGTATCCGGCGCCTCCTGTTCCTATCTCTTCCAGGCTGAGGATGGCTTGCATGAGGTATTGTGACGCCAGCTTGTTGCCTTTTTTTTCGGGCCAATTGCGCAGTTGTTTTGAAAAATACTTTATTCCTTTGATGCCTACCATCCAAAATGGCAGGTCGAGCATTTCATGGCAGGATTTTTTGATACCCCAAACTGCAGGTGTTTTAAATTCTACTGCTTCGGGAATTTTTGTCATATAATACATTTTGCCTTCTGGGGCAAAGGCGCCTTTAGCATAACGCACGCGCATCAAGTCTTCATAAGAAATTTTGTTTTCGCCTTCGATGACACTATCGGCAACAAAATAGTTATTGTTTTCTTTTCCGTACACTACCATATTGTGCATGTTGTAATGCATACGGTATTCGGGCGGAAAAAAAGGCAGTTGGAAAACTCCCACCTGTACACCTACAGGGATGCCTTTTTCTAGCACCCGGTCGAGTTCGTCCATGGCTTTTTTAGGGTCGCGATAAGTATTGCGCACATAAGAAATGCCGAGGTGTTTGCAGGTGCGGCTGAAGACAAGGCCTGGCAATGCCCTGAAAGTGGTGGCAGG
>DAOOWO010000469.1:0-1619 GCA_035371225.1 Bacteroidales bacterium
ACAATTATCAAAAGTGAGAAAATGCAGGAAAGTTGAGCACCCTGAAATACATTATCACACAGCCCGTGAACTCTCTTTAGAATCAACGTCAGGAAAAACACCTTTTGAAATCGATGGTGAGTTTGTGGGCTTTACTCCTGTAAAAGTTACTTTGATTCCAGCAGCAATAAAGGTGCTGATAGCCTGATATTACCTGACCATGTCCAAAATACGGGCTTTCAGGTCTGAGTTTTTCATTATTCCTGAAAAATTTTCATTGCCATGTCCTATAGCCCATATACCGACCGGTGCAGCAGTATGCTCATCCGTGGTCCAACCCACCTGTGCATCTTCCTGTATCTTTTTTAGGGTTTCCTTATCGGTGAAAACATAAGATTTTTTCTGTTGCAGCAGTTTGCGGATGTATAATGCGTATTTATTTGATTTTACAGTTCCATATTCATCTTGTCCGCTGCCCAGCGACAGTCCACCGGTTTCGTGATCGGCAGTAACCAGTATCAGGGTATTCTTCGGGTGCATCAGGTAAAATTCATAAGCTTTTTTTATGGCTTCGTTAAAGGCATTCACCTCATGTATGGCTGCAAGGGCATCATTGTCGTGACATGCCCAGTCAATTTTGCCGCCTTCCACCATGATAAAAAAACCCTTATCATTGTATAAAAAATTTTGTGCTTTTTCCGTGTATTTAGCAAGTTGCATTTTATATTCCGGGAAATCAAGAGCAAAGGGCAGGGAGTTTCTTTCTTCGGGAAACACATTTTTTAATGCTGTTTGCCGGTTGCGGATTGCAGTGTCAATAATCACCACACGGTGAAAGGATGCGGCATTGTCGGCCCTCAGTTGTGCTTCTTCGTAAACCACCTTGTAATCATTCTCTGTCATTTTACGCACAATGGCATCGAAATCCCTGTAAATATTTTTCGTGGTGTCCGCATTACCAAGCTGGAAGCCTCCGCCCGCGAAAAATTCAAAACCGCTTTCCATCAGGTCGTTGGTGAAGTTGTCAAAGTTACGGCGTGTGGGTTCGTGACCGTAAAAACAGGCTGGAGTGGCATGATTCAGGGGTACAGACGTAATAATCCCCACCTTAAATTTTTTTTCTTTATGCAGATATTCTGCAGTACTTTCCAGGGCTTTTCCCTGGTATTCGCCTATCATGCCGTATCTGGTACGCTCCCCACAGGCAAGGGCTGTACCACCGGCACCCGAATCAGTAATTTTATTGCTGTCGGCACAATCGGTTTTTACTAAACCAAACGACCAATTGCCGTTCATGAAAATAAGCGGTTCAGTTTTGGTAAGATCATTATATTTTTCGGTCAGGAATACCTGGTTGGTGCCCATGCCATCACCGATAAACAAAAATACATATTTTAAGAAAAATTTTAGTATTAATTTATAGTATGTAATGTATTAAGAGATAATAATATGGAAATAAGTAATAAATAGATATATATATGAAAAAAGTAAATTAAAGAAATTTCAAAAGAATAGCAGAAAACTTAAGATAAATTACCTTAAACATGGAAAATAATAATAATATATTCTAAATAAATAAATTTAGTTATTGAATTTACAACTGGTAAATTATATGATAATAGTAAGAATTAGCACTCTAT
>DAOOWO010000470.1:0-1613 GCA_035371225.1 Bacteroidales bacterium
CATTGCAGTACACTGATATCGTGCCTTTTGTACTTGATTACATCAGACGCACAAGCATTGTCACAATTTTCTTCTGGTCGACATGCCTTATTGCCATTCTATTAACGGCTTTAATCAGGTTTAACATTTCAGGATTTTATGAATTCAGGCAGATTCTTCCACATACACTGCTCGGACTGATTCTTTTACCTGTGCTTGTAATTCCCGTACACGAATTTCTTCATGTGATTCCATTTGTTTTAACAGGTGCCAGAAATATAAAAATCGGCATGGATATGCGCCAGTTCATTTTTTACGTAACAGTGCACAGGGAAGTTGTGACTCCGGGAAAATTCAAATTTGTGGCAGTAGTACCTTTTATAACTATTACCATTGTTCTTCTCATACTGATACTTGTCTCTCCACCACTCTGGAAATGGAGCCTTTCGCTATTTCTATTTGTTCATACGACGATGTGCGCAGGCGATTTTGCAATGCTTAATTTTTACCATATAAACAGGCACAGGAAAATATTGTCGTGGGATGATGCAGACCTAAGGGAAGCATATTTTTATGAAGAAATTCAATAAAATCTTTTTACCTTTCGAAATTCAAAGATTTTAAACCGAAAAATATTATAAACAAATAACCAGACACAAATAAAAACATTTACCTATGAAAAAAATATTGATAATCAGTCTGCTGGTTGCAACAATTTCATCAACCGGCCTCAGTCAGCGAAAAATTGTAAATCTTCCCGATTTGCCCGGATACGTTACACTTAAATGTGATTTCCACTCCCATACCGTATTTTCCGACGGGAACGTCTGGCCAACTATTCGGCTTGGTGAAGCATTCCGCGACGGACTCGATGCTATTGCCATTACCGACCATATTGAATACCAGCCACACAAGGACCAGATACCAACAAGTCACAATGCGGCATATGAAATTGTTAAAAACATGGCTAAGGAATATAACATAATTCTTGTTCACGGTGCCGAAATAACTCGTGACATGCCTCCAGGACATCTGAATGCCCTGTTCATAACCGATGCCAATGCGCTGGTGAAGGATTCTGTATATGATGTTATTGAAACAGCAGTAAAACAGGGAGCTTTTATTCAATGGAATCATCCGGGTTGGCGTTCGCAGGAGCCTGATGGCATTCCTAAATTATACAACATCCATAAAAGGTTACTGAAAAACGGATGGATTCATGGAATTGAATTCTTCAATGATTCGGAATATTATCCTAATATTCTTGAATGGTGTAACGAATACAAACTTGCTGTAATGGCAAACAGCGATGTTCATGGCATCATAAGTGAGATATACCGCCAACCTGAATATAAAAACCGGCCAATGACTCTTGTGTTTGCAAAAGAACGGACGGAAGCATCCCTGAAAGAGGCCCTTTTTGCAGGCCGTACACTTGCCTATTTCAGGGACATGCTTGCCGGCAAAGAAGAATTTGCCAAACCCTTCTTCTTTCAATGTATAAGCGTCGGCAAAAAGTACCATGAAACGGCCAAGAACTACTATTTTGACATAACAAACAATTCAGACATAACTTTTTATCTGGAAAACGGGCCTAAAGGGGCACCCTCAAACATAACGCTTAATTCACGTTC
>DAOOWO010000471.1:0-1612 GCA_035371225.1 Bacteroidales bacterium
TCATTGGAATAGCTTGCATTTTCATTGGTTGTGCCACCGTTGCTTTGTTTGTATGGTCGAGAGGATTGGCATACACGGCAAGATAGGCAAGATTGGTGGAATTGACGTTGACAAAGGTGTCGATGGTTTCAGATGTAGCTGAAAGTGATGAAAAATCCCAAACAAAAGCAGTATCAGTCTGTTGGTAATTTAGCCCGCTGAGGTTGTTTGCCGTCCTAAACTTTAAAATGTCGCCAGGCACAGCCATATCGGTGCTGTCAACAACCACCTGCGACTTTAAATTCATTGCAAAAAACAATAGGATTACAGAGTAGAGTATTTTCATAAAAAAGGTTTTTTCAAAGGTAATAAGTATTATTGTGATTTTGGATGATCATGAAGGCATCAAAAAAATAATTAGGCTGCTGGGGTTATATTTTAAGACAATTTTTGCGGTACCTGTTTATTGAGAAAGGAGTTCTTCAGTGAATACCAGTGCATTTTTTAGTCTTTCAGGCCCTCTTCCTTCCACTACTTGAAAATTGACTTTTCTTTTTTTTAATTCTTCATAGTACCAGTCGAAGAAATAGGAGCGAAGGTGGGGGTGTTCGCGCTGCGGGTCGTATTCCCAATCCAGATCGATGTTGCAAAGCAGATACAGGTCGTAGGAGTATTTTGGCAGGTTGGCTGACACCCATTCCGGACACTTATGATACTTGTGCTCTCCCCAAATTTTTATTACCGTGAGCTCCGTGTCGCAAAAAATGATTTTATCTGCTTTTTTTTCTGCATCTCTTTCTGCAGCAATCTGGCCTTTTGCAATAATGTCAAGGTCTTCGAAGGAATATTCACGGTTCAGCCGTTCAATATAGGTACGGGCGTATTCGGGAACAAAAACGGTGTTGTAATACCTTGCCAATTGTTCTGCAAGTATTGATTTTCCTGTTGATTCAGGGCCGGTTATGGCTACCCTGATCAGGTGGTTTGTTGTTTTAATAGTCCTTTTTTCCATGTAAAATACCCGTAAATGGCCAGCAAGGTAAAAATAAAATACAAAGGCGCAAAAGCATAGAGTTCTTTTATGAAATATAATATTGTACAGTTGATGTCAATTACAATCCACATCAGCCAATGATCGATGATTTTTTTACCCATGGCATACGTGGCAATGATGCCCCATACGGTGAGTATTGAATCCCAGTAAGGAAATGATGCATCGGTATAGGTGGCAAAAAGATAACCGACAATAAAGGAACAGATAAATCCCAGAATAAGCATGACACTCAGCTCTTTTGGCCGAATTTTCCGCACCGGAAGTTCGTATTTTTTTTCTCCGCCAAAAACCCAGAAATACCAGCCATACAAAGTCATCACAAGGTAGAAAACCTGAAGCACCACATCGGCATAAAGTTTTGAAACAAAAAAAACATACATCGACAGCAGGACATTGGCAAGCCCAACGGGCCAGCACCATATTTTCTGTTTGGTGGTCAGATATACTCCTGCAATGCCAAGGATGGCGGCAATAATCTCAATATAGTTTTCGGTGATCCAGTTCATTTAGGGAAAGGGTGTTATTAGGCAATAGGCAATAGGCAATAGGCAATAGGCAATAGGCAATAGGCAATAGGCA
>DAOOWO010000472.1:0-1607 GCA_035371225.1 Bacteroidales bacterium
CCATTAAGCTTTATCCCTGCCCTCACCATGATGGTATGTTGCCCATTAGCCAGAACGGGAAAAGTGGCCGGCAATTCATAAATTCCCTGTAAATCGCCGTCGATATATACCCAGGCGTCGGTTATTTTGCAGGAGTTGCTTCCGTCAAATTCGTAGGTGGTGTTAAGATCTATTTTGTCAATGTGAATATATGATGGGACAAGATCTGTTTTTTTGCATGCAGAATTAAAAAAGAGCATAACACACCCGACAACAGCCATAAAAATTATGCGAAATCCGGCAGCGTATTTTTTCCCCATTAGCTATATTGAAATTTATTGGGTTAACGGTAGTAAAATAAAATTATTGTATCGCAGGGAATTTTAATCAGGAATATTGATCTTTTCTATGACTTTATATGCAATGTCCAGGGCTTTGTATCCATCAATAATGCTGACGGGGGTTTCCGTATTGTTTTCTATCGAGTGGAAAAAAGTTTCCAGTTCGGTTTTGATGGCATTGATGGGCACAATTTCGGGTTTTTCAAAAAATATTTGTTTTTTGCCTTTGTTTTCGCCCAGATCGATAATCATATCCAGAGGGCCGATGGTGTTATCGTCCACGATATTTTTGAGCCGGATTATTTCGGCATATTGTTTTAAGAAGTCCACGGAAATGTAAGCATCGGCCTGAAATATGCGCGTTTTTCGCATGTTTTTCATCGAGATACGGCTTGCTGTCAGGTTGGCCACGCAGCCGTTGTCGAATTCGAGGCGGGCATTGGCAATATCGGGTGTTCCGCTAACAATGGATACTCCGCTGGCGCTGATTTTTTTGATGTTAGATTTTACCAGGCTCAAAACGATATCTATGTCGTGTATCATTAGATCGAGTATGACCGGCACATCGGTTCCGCGCGGGTTGAATTGTGCCAGACGGTGTGTTTCAATAAACATGGGTTGCCGGATAAAAGGGAAAGCGGCTATAAAAGCAGGGTTGAAACGTTCCACGTGCCCTACCTGTACCTTTACCTGGGCCTCACCGGCAATGGAAATAAGCGCTTTGGCTTCGTCAAGCGTAGTAACCAACGGCTTTTCGATGAATACATGTTTTGCCGATTTCATGGCGAGTGAAGCACAATCATAATGCGACAGCGTGGGTGTAACAATATCTACAACATCAACCCGGTCAATAAGCTCTTCCACCGAAGCAAAGGCCTTGATGCCGTATTCGGCTTCCACCTGCCTGGCAACACCAGGGTCCTGGTCGTAAAATCCAAGAATATTAATCTGTTCGATCTGCTTCAGGCATTTGATATGAATTTTTCCAAGGTGCCCGGCTCCTAATACGCCTATTGTTAACATGTGAGTTGGTATTTTTTAGCAAAATTAAATTTTTTATAAGTGGTATTTGATTATTTTCGCATGAGAAATTAACAGGTAGAGAGATTGTTGGCAGATGAGGTAACAGTCTGAATAACATTAATATGGATATTGATGATAGACTCTTATAAACATAAAGGACTGAGAAAGCAATTGGTTGAAACGGTCAGGGCAAAGGGGATATCCGATGAGCAAATTCTGGGAGCTATCGAAAAAATCCCGCGTCATTTTTTTCTTGATTCTACT
>DAOOWO010000473.1:0-1579 GCA_035371225.1 Bacteroidales bacterium
ACAATTCAGTCAGTCTAAAACAATCCGAATAGGGAATAAATTGACCCGCAGACTTTTCTTTCCAGACGACTTCACGATGGGATGCATCATAAACTTGTCTCGCGGTAGGAAACGCGCACGCAACTTTTTCAATAATTAACTTTTCTTCCTCGGTTAACGGCTCAGCCTGTTTCTCCGGGGCTTTAATAATTGCTGCCACCAAATCCTTATAGTTGTTTAACTGCGGCCCCATCGGTAGCGCGGCATACGTCGCTCCGGTAACGCTTTGCCCTGTTTCTCTGTATGCTTCCATATCAATGTACCACATGTATTTCGCGGCAAATAACATTTTGTCATTTTCTTTAAGGACTTTCATATCCATAACTTTTTCAAGGTAGCGCAGGGCCAATTTGATTCGGGAAATGGATAATGCTCTATTACCGGTCAATAAATCACCGCATGATTCGCCGGATAATGCCTGCCGAAGCATTTTATCCATGGATTTACTTTGGATGATACCGGTTTCCCAGCGTTTGATACTGGCAATTCCAACCCTCATCATATTTGCCAACTTTTCCTGGCTTAAATTACGCCTTTTTCTTCCTTCAATGATTTCATTTCCGGTCATCAAGCCGACTTCCTTTCGATAGGCATCTGCTACGCTTTTTTGTATTTCTGTCCCCTGGGCTAATGTTCCGGCTTCCAAACCACAAGTCGGACAAACAAAACAAGCCACGGGGTAATCAATATCCACTCCTTTAAAGTTCATGTGTTTCTTTTTATGGGCTAATTTCATTTCCCCATGCCCTGCCGGACAGCTTAATTTTTTCTTTTCCATACTACTTTCCTCTTTTTTCTGGCCGATCTCTGTGCAGAGAAACCAACCACAAAGAATCATCTTTTATTGTAAATTTATAATAAACCGTACACCCTATTTTTTTACTTAATGCTTTAAACGCATACAATTCGCAACCGGAAATAACCGCTTCGTAAGACCTTTGAGGGGGACGCGTACCCACATAATCATCAGGACGTGTATTTTTTAGAAGCTCGCAGAGTATTTGCGGTATTTCATCCACGCTTCTGCCAAGTTCAATCAGATCTGCTACAATGACATCCGGCGTCACCAGGACAATATCACCTTTCTCGCTGGCTTTCTGAGCAAGCAAGACTTTTCCGGTAATTGTCTTACGAGACGGTAGCATTTCAGGTATAGTATCAATTGATACTATTTATGTCAATCTTTTTTTTGCGTCTGAAATATATTAGAAGAAAATCACCGTTCAAAGCAGGAACACTAAAGTTCAGTTTGCTTAATATCATATGATTTCATTTGCTCAATTCTCCTACACCTAAGTTGTGTAGCCGATGCCATAATAGAACCAAGCATTTCGTATACAGTTTTCCATCCAACAGCTTTAACAAGGAAATCTAAACCATTTTCATTGTCTAATTTGGCAGGCCAAACATAAGTTGTTTTGGGTATTCCTTTTACAGTATTACCAAAAATATCAAGTATTTCTTTATGTAATTTGAAAAGTTCAGGAGATATAAACAAAAGTTGTGTTTAGGAAGATAGGTGGTGTATCCACCGGTTGGT
>DAOOWO010000474.1:0-1571 GCA_035371225.1 Bacteroidales bacterium
GGATCCCATGGCATTGGTTGAAAGAAAATAGGTGTTGCCATAACCGCCCGTGGCAAGCACCACTGCATGGCCGAAATGTTTTTCTATTTCACCGGTCACTAAGTTTCTGACGATGATGCCGCGGGCTTTGCCATCGATGATGACCACATCCAGCATATCGCGGCGGTTGTATAATGTTATAGTTCCTTTTTTTATCTGGCGGCTCATGGCTCCGTATGCGCCCAGCAATAGCTGCTGTCCGGTTTGCCCTCGTGCATAAAACGTTCGCGACACCTGCGCTCCGCCAAAGGAACGGTTATCAAGCAATCCGCCATAATCACGTGCAAAGGGCACACCCTGGGCCACACACTGGTCGATAATAGCATTGCTGACCTCGGCAAGACGATACACATTGGCTTCCCTGGCGCGGTAATCGCCCCCTTTGATGGTATCGTAAAACAATCGATACACGCTGTCGCCATCATTCTGATAGTTTTTGGCGGCATTGATGCCGCCCTGGGCCGCAATGCTATGAGCACGGCGGGGACTATCCTGATAGCAGAAGGACTTCACATTATAACCCAATTCGCCCAGCGATGCTGCCGCAGAAGCCCCGGCAAGTCCTGTACCTACCACAATGATGTCGAGTTTGCGTTTGTTGTTGGGATTAACCAATTTGCAACTTGATTTATAGGTAGTCCACTTTTCAGCTAATGGGCCATCGGGTATTTTGGAAATTAATTTTGTCATAGCCGGAATGCTTTATTGTTGTATAAATAATTTTATCGTATGAATAAACTCATTGGTAAAAAAACATAAAATATATCGGGATAATTGAAAATCCCACAGCTACTACAATGGCATACAAAGTGCTGACAATTCTGATTGCCTTATTGTAGGTGGTATGATTCAGCCCGAGGGTCTGAAATCCCGACATGATAGCATGATTGAGGTGAAAGCCCAGAAAAATAAAAAAAGCAATATAAATCAAAGAGTAAGCTTTGTTTTGAAACAAAATAACAGCCATCCTGTAAAAATTATGACTGTCAACACCGGCAGGCGGTTGCACCCAACCCATCTTGATAAAAAAGAAATCCATAAAATGCAGTACCAGAAAAATGAAGATAATGATTCCCGTATAAATCATGTATTTTGAAAAGAATTCGGTATGCGATTTATTTACCACATGATAGCCCACAGGCCGCGAAGCCAAATTCTGAAAGAATAAAACCACTCCTATTAATATATGTAGAAAAAACGACGCAAACAACACATACTCAATTATCTTGATAAGAATATTTGTGGTCATAAAATGCGAAGCCCCGGTAAATAACCGACCATCGTCACCAGCCAGCATTAACAGATTGACAGTGAGATGTACAAGTAGGAACAGAGCCAAAAAAAGGCCAAAGACCCCCATCATAATTTTTTTGGTAATGGAAGAATACATTAGAAGTTTGCTCATAACATTCTGTTTTGAAAAAATATTGAAAAAAAACGCTATATTACTAAAATTTATTTTTCTTTGTATTTTACGATCTAAGTACATGACAAAACTTTTATACAAATTTCAAAATTCTTGATATCAAAGG
>DAOOWO010000475.1:0-1561 GCA_035371225.1 Bacteroidales bacterium
TTATTATGTGATCAGGGAGGCCGGCATGTCACACATTTACTCCTTTGCACTTATCGCGGCTTTCCTGTATTACGCCAGAAAATTTTTCTCAGATTACCGGCCAGGCCTGATTATAGCTTTATCGGTTGTTTTGGGCCTGACAATACTCGTAAGGCCTGTAAATGGAATCATCGTCTTTGCGTTGTTTTTTGTTTCGCCGGCCTGGTCAGATTTAAAAAAAGGGGTGCTGACACTATTCCACTATCCGTGGTATTTATTATCGTCGGTAGCGTTGTTTGCCGCCATAGTATGCATACAGCCTATCATCTACAAAATCAGCACAGGTTCTTTTTTTATCAACAGTTACGGTAAAGAGAATTTTGATTTTTTTCAGCCACACCTCTTTTCATTTCTGTTCAGTTATAAAAAAGGTGCATTTTTATACACCCCCGTACTTTTATTATCGTTAACGGGACTTTATTTTTTTTGGAAAACTGCCCGCTACAACTTTTACGGCTTGCTGTTTTTCCTGCTCATGGTGTTCTATGTGTTGTCATCATGGTGGAACTGGTGGTATGGCGGCAGTTTTTCGTCACGGGTTCTTATCGATTTCATGCCGGTATTCATGTTGTCTCTTGCCATGGCTATTGACAGTTTTAGAAATAAAGCAGTGAAAGGAGTTTTCATCGGAATAATTGCCGTGCTGGTGGCAGTCAACCAGATACAGACTTACCAATACCGCTATGGCGCCATACATTACGAACAGATGACCAAACAGTTGTATTGGGAAAATTTCCTCCGTATCGACAAATTATTATAAACTGTAGGCTGACATTACTGACAGCATAGTGTTAATTTCGTTTTTACCTGATACATAATAGTCTTTTCGCAAGGGTAAATGCCAGAAAACTCAGGGTTGATTAACGGATTTCAGATTTTCTATCAGGACCGTATTTATGTTGCTATATTCAGCTATGATCCTGTAACTGCCAGTGTTTAATTTATTCAGATCATCCTTAAACAAATAACAATAGTCATCATCGGGCGACACTCCTTTGCGATCGGCCGGCATCAGCCAATAAATATTTTTTGTTTGTCTATAGAAGTTAACGGTAGGCTCAAACAGCCAGTTCAGTCCGATTTTTGCCTGTCTTTTGCCGGAAAATTCTTTTTCATGATACTCCTCTAACTTACTAATCATGTTTTTTGTTTCCATATCGAAACGCCATTCCGAACAGGAACGCAGATCGGCCTTTAACAAGAAACTGCCGGCAGATAAAAGGGCAAGGCATAAACCTGAAATGGCCACAAGATTTCTATTTTTTTCGCCGAAGTACGAGAGCAAAAAACCAAAATAGACAATAAAAACGGGAAAAAGAAAAAGTGAAAAACGCGCGATAGGATAATCCGTCCCAAGAATCATGTGCTGAAAAAGAATAGCCAGAGATATAAAGATAATCAGCAGGTTTGTTATAAACAGGCCGGTATACTGAAAAAAGGTACGGTCATCTTTTTTGAAAAACAGCCTTAAAATAATTACACTTCCGGCCAGTACCAATACTGTGATTACTATTTGCGCCAC
>DAOOWO010000476.1:0-1547 GCA_035371225.1 Bacteroidales bacterium
GTTAATCAAGGCGCAAACCGAATCAACGGGTGCCAAAACCAACGTGGAAGGTGTGTTTGCAGCCGGCGATGTCCAGGATACACATTACAAACAGGCCGCCACGGCAGCCGGCACAGGGTGCATGGCAGCCATAGAGGCCGAACGATTTCTCAATTCAGTATCCTGAAAAAGGATTTACGAAAAAAAACTACTTTTTTGCGGCAGCGATTTGTTCTGCAGCCAGCAGTGCATTGTATAAATTCACCACTCCGCCTGTTACCGACAGGGTGCTAAAATTTACTCTATCACCCCTGCCCGTTTCTGTTGGTTTTTGTACCATCTGATCCACCTTGGTAACCGACTTCATAATCACTTCTTTCACTTCGGCGGCGGACAATTGCGGATAATAACTTCTGATGACGGCAGCCACACCGGCTACCACAGGGCTGGCCATACTTGTCCCGCTGAATGACCCATAGCGGTTACCTGGCTTAGTGCCCCACAAGTCAACACCGGGGGCAAAGATCTCAACCGTTTTGGCGCCATAATTAGAAAAATCGGCAACCAGGTTATCATCCACCTTCATGGAACTTGCTCCCACGGTAAGCCAGTTCTGCGTGATGGGTTTTCCGTCGGCACCGGTATTGGTTGGATAATTATCAACTACATCGTTATTTTCAGCATCGTTGCCTGCAGCATGAACCAGCAACACATCGTATTTATCAGCAAGAGGTAATACCTCATCAACGAATTTTTTCTGAGGAGAAAACGCTTTTCCAAAACTCATGTTGATAACTTTGGCGCCGTTTTCAATGGCATAGCGGATACCGTTTGCCACATCCTTGTCGCGCTCATCGCCATTGGGTACCACCCTTACAATCATCAGTTTTACATCCGATACTATGCCGTCAACGCCTTTGCCGTTGTTGCGCACAGCGCCAATTTCACCGGCTACAAAAGTACCATGTGCAGATTCGGGGCCTATAACATCGTTGTTGCCATAAAAACGGTTGCTGTTATCCTTATAATCATCTCCAACAATTATTCGTCCATCAAAATCAAGATTATATTGATAGGTGAGCTCGTTGTTTACTTCCTCTCCATATGCAATCAAATCGTCTGCGCTTACACCAAACATCTGCCATACCATAAGTTTTTCGGCGCTTTCGGCTACAGGAGAAGGTGCCTTGTTCAGTTTCTTTAGTTCTTTCATCGAATAATCCTGCTTTTTCAGGTATGCCTTCACAATGCTGTCGGCCACTTTTAATTCCTTGCCCGATTGTGCCATACCCAAATTAGCCTTCGATTCCTGAGATTTTTCATCATAAACCTCTTTCACCTTTTGGTAAAGCTCGAATTCTTTTTTATCCACAGCGGAGCTTTCATCTATATCCTTGTATTTCGGGTTAAGCTCCTTATACATGCGGGTTACTTCCAGATTATCCTGATCCACATTTTCGCCTTTTGCATTGCCGATAAAATTCCAGCCATGAATATCATCAACATACCCGTTTTTATCATCATCAATGCCGTTACCGGGAATTTCATCTTCATTTGTCCAGATATTT
>DAOOWO010000477.1:0-1536 GCA_035371225.1 Bacteroidales bacterium
TTATAAAGGTTTTTGAATAGAGATACCACGTGATGGTGATCTGCTGCGGCATTAGCCGCTGTAAGGTACTTCCAGTTTTTCCTGTCAGGAGTGGACTTTCCGAAATACCGGTGTTCTACCAGTATCTGGTTGGTATTGAAAAGGCCTGTAAGTTCCTCGGTGTAATCTTCACGTTCGGCATAGGCGCCTGCGTATCCTTCGGTTACCAGCACCGTAGGCGCTTTGTAGTCATAATGCGATACAAAAACCCGCTGTATAAAGGTGCCGGCAGTGGTATCCTGCGGATCGAGCCATTGCTTTAACAATACAAGATATTTTTCTTTAAAAGGTGCTTTGAATTTTAATGCTTGTACATCCAGCACTCCCGGCAATGCTTTCAGCTTATTAAATAAGTCTGTATCGCTGGCCTGGGCTTTTATTTCTGCTGTCAGACCAAAAGAAAGGGAGAAGAAGATAGCTAGTGCAAACAACGTGTGTTTCAGTACTTTTAGTTTCATAGGTGAAATAATTTGTGAGCTTTTTCTGGTTTGGTAATGTATTATGCTGATTGTTGGGTAATGGTAGTAGGTTGCTTTTATCAGCTTAAATCGCGGATGCGCTTTAAATCAAATTTGGGACTTTTCATAGTGGAAAGAGGCACCGTTTCTACAATTACATTGCTGGTATCGAGCCCAAAAGCGCGAACTTCGGTTATGCCAATTTTTTTCAGATAAGTATAAATATCCATGATAAATTGTTCGAAAGGGGGAAAGTCGAAGTCGTAATTCTGTATGCGGTCGATAATAATAAAACGGAAATCGGCCAGCACATGGTGTTTCTGTAACGAAGGATACCTCGATATCATATCAATCTCATTGTTTCTTATCATCTCATCTATCACCTGTTTAAAAAACAAGTTTATCCTGGGTTGTACCCGGAAACCGAGATTGAAATCAATTTTTATCAGGGTATCGGGGATTATCGTAGTCACCTTGAATTCTTTGGTGTTGGGGTCGTCGGTAATGTTGATGTGCACCAGCCAGTATAGGTCGGCTCTTTTTGGTTGTTTGTTGATGATGGAATAAATAATCTTTGTTTCCACATCACCTACATGATCGGCCTTGGTGATGTATACCAGATTGGTGGCATATTTTGGAATGGTAGTGTCTTTTTTTACATCTCTCAATAGGTCTGCAAAGGGTGCTATCCTGGTAAATTCTATAAATCTGTTTTTTAGGGACCTCCCTTTATGCCATATATACATAATGGTGAATAATAATCCGCCAATCATTATCGTAAACCATCCACCGCTCAAAAACTTATGGAGATTGGCGATAAGAAAACTGCCCTCAATAGTTAGAAATGTCAACATAAATAATATGACAAAAAGGAAATGCACCTTTATAATCCTCAAAAGATAATAGCTGAGCAAAATTGTCGTCATCAGCATGGTAATAGTGATAGATAGGCCGTAGGCAGCGGTCATGTTATTTGATTCCTTGAAAAACAGTACCACAAAAAAACAGGCAATACACAAGGCCCAGTTTACGGAGCTGA
>DAOOWO010000478.1:0-1529 GCA_035371225.1 Bacteroidales bacterium
ATTTTTCCGGTATTATTCCTGCCCCCGGTTCTTTTAATACTAACCAATAAACTTTTTTCGGGTTTATCAGTGGTTATTTCGTCAAACGCACTAATTACCTTAAAGCGTTGACCGGGTGTTGTTGGATTAAGTTTCTTTAATGCCATTTCTATTAAATATTGCTATAAAAATCTATTTTTTCTCCTTGTGCCAATGTAACGACAGCCTTTTTGGTTGAATTTTTACGTCCAGCGATATATCCGGCTTTGGTGTACCTTGATTTGGTTTTGCCGGCGTAAACCATAGTGTTTACCGCTTCCACCTTCACTTCGTATAATTCTTCCACAGCTTTTTTTATCTGTAATTTATTTGCCCTTTTATCAACAAGAAAAGCATAGCGGCCCTGGCTTTCGCCCATGGCTGTCATCTTTTCTGTAATTACCGGCTTTATTATCACATTCATTGTTCAGTATTTTAAATTATTTTTGAAACATTTCGTTGATCTTCTGAACGGAACTTTCCACGATGAGCAGATTGCCCGCATTGAGTATGTCATAAGTATTCAGCGAAGCTGCTGTCAATACTTTTGCTTTTTGAATGTTGCGTGATGACATATAAATTTTCGGATCGGTTTGTGGAAGTACCATTAATGTTTTCTGATCGGCTACTTTCAGGTTGGCAAGCAGTTCCTGATATCTTTTTGTTTTAATTTCTTCAAAAGAGAAATCTTCAAGTATCATGATCTGATTTTGTTTTGCCTTATAGGTCAGGGCTGATTTGCGAGCCAGTTGTTTTACTTTTTTGTTCAATTTAAAGTTGTACACTCTGGGTTGCGGGCCAAAAGCTCTGCCGCCGCCAACAAAAACGGGCGAATTTATATCACCAGACCTGGCGCCACCGGTACCTTTCTGGCGTTTCAACTTTCGGGTACTGCCCGACATCATCGAACGCGGTTTGGAACTATGTGTGCCTTGTCTTTTATTAGCGAGGTACTGTTTAACATCCAGATAAATAGCATGATCATTAGGTTCGATGCCGAAAATGCTATCGTCTAATGCTACCTTGCGGGTAGTTTCGCTTCCATCAAATTTATGAACTACTAACTCCATCTTTCTATTTTTAAATATGAACCTTTAGGTCCCGGTACAGAACCTTTTACAATAATCAAATTCTTCTCAGGTATAATTTTTACTACCTGGCTGTTGATAACCTTTACGCGGTTGCCACCCATTCTGCCACCCATTCTTAATCCTTTAAAAACGCGTGAAGGATATGATGATGCGCCCACCGAACCCGGAGCTCTCAGACGGTCGTGTTGACCGTGAGTTTTTTCGCCGACTCCACCAAAGCCATGACGTTTCACAACGCCCTGAAACCCTTTACCCTTTGAAGTTCCGACCACATCAATATATTCGCCTTCAATGAACACATCAACCATTAAAACTTCACCAAATTTTTTCCTGTGGCCTTCTTCAAACCTCGAGAATTCAGCGATAACTTTTTTGGGTGTTGTACCTGCTTTGGCAAAATGTCCCTTCATGGGTTTGTTT
>DAOOWO010000479.1:0-1527 GCA_035371225.1 Bacteroidales bacterium
CAGTTATTGTAAACCTGCTGGATGACGGTTGTTGAAACACCTAACAGGTTTGCCAAATAATATTTTCGGGATAGCCAGTGATTGTAAACCTGCTGGATGACGGTTGTTGAAACACCTAACAGGTTTGCCAGATAACATTTTCGAGATAGCCAGTGATTGTAAACCTGTTAGGTGTTTCATGGTTGATGGTAAAAAAATTACTATTTTAGTAGTTTAAAAACTATAAATTATGTTTGCTTTCGGAAACAAACACCCCTATCATGAGGTGGGCATATCAACTCAAATAAAAAGCCCGCAAGCTATTGCCCTTGCGGTTCACGACCAACGGCATTATGTGGCTAATGGCACTAAAAAAGCTACTTATTGCGGCAGTTTGCGTTCAGGAGTAGGAATACCATATGACATAACAACTAAATCCGGGAAACCACTTGCTGATGATGTTTTGGAAGTGATTAGTCATGCCCTGCAAAAGAACGGGAACAGCGTTCATCAAGTAACAACCCAGCCAGGAAAATCCAAAGAAACCATACTGGCCGAGCTTACCGCAACACAAGCGCCGCATGGTTTATATATCAGCATTCAGGAATGGAAAACCGATACCTATATGAATGCCGATCTTTATTGTCTGGTTTTATTACAGGTCTTGGATAATAATGGAAATGTGTTGGCAGAAAACAATGTCAAAGCCAGCCGCGAAGCGTTCGGTGGCAGTTTCTGGAATCCCAAAAAAGCGGCTAAAAAAGGAGCTTTGAAAGCCCTTAAAATGAAATTGGAGGCGCTTATTAATCACCCTATTGTATTAGATGTTTTTAAATAAAAAATTTTGAAAATCAATTTTGTTTACACTATTGGAAAGGTTACACTGTTCACAATAATCTGTTGTTCCTTTGTTTGCGGCAAAGCACAGGAAATAATTATTCCTGAACGGTGCGATAGCGTTTATTATGTTACCATACTTGATTCGCTAAAAAAAAACTATCCGCATTGTATTGACATCCCACAGGAATATGAACTTGCATTTTTTACCGCTGTAGCTCATTATCCCGAACTCAAAGATATCAATATTACCATGAAGTTGGAATCATTTAATTACACTATGGCTGCCCGCCCGGCAAAAAAATTACTTTCCAATCGCCGCAACCGCATCTACTGCGTTTACGCAAATATTAAAAATAATTTCAGTGGCATTGTCCCCTCCCGGCTAAAATACAACCAGAAAGTTGGGGTTATTGGCCACGAACTGGCACACATTCTTGATTATACCAATAAAAGTCTGTGCGGCATAATTAAAACCGGTGTGGGATATTTGTCCTTAAACTACCGAAAAAAACTCGAGGCAGCCACTGATCTTGAGGCTATTAAGCATGGCCTGGGCTGGCCATTATTCGATTACAACCATTATATCATGAATCATCCCGATGCTACTGAAAAATACAAAAAGAAAAAAGCCAGGGTTTATTTGAATGAAGTAGAAATAAAAAAACTGATTATTGATAATTCAAAATAAATTTTCAAATGAAACATCTG
>DAOOWO010000480.1:0-1513 GCA_035371225.1 Bacteroidales bacterium
TTCGTATCACTCCTGCGAAAAAGAATTATTTGTTTTCTTCGGCCTTTATTATTCTGGTACCTGGCTTGCTTTTTCTTGGTATGCGGGGCGGAATACAACAGATACCGATTAACCAGAGTCAGTCGTTTTTCAGTAAATATTCAATATTAAATTGGGCCTCGGTCAATTCATTGTGGAACCTTGGTAACAGTATTGCCGACAATTACAGTATGATGGATGAAAACCCTTTTTGGTATTACCAGGAAGCAGAAGCCTGCGCCACGGTTCACGAGATGTTTGAAAATCAGGGGGATTCAACGGTGATGATACTCAAAAACAGCCGGCCTAATGTGGTAATGTTTATCCTGGAAGGCTGGTCGGCCGACCTCATAGAAAGCCTCGGCGGAGAGGCAGGGATTACACCATTTTTTCACGAGTTGGAAAATAATGGCATCTTGTTTACTAATATGTATACCAATGGTACACGTTCTCAGGAAGGCATGTCGGCCATTTTTAGCGGTTTCCCGGCACAGGGTGTCGCCACCATTACACAACAGCCCGATAAGTATCAAAAATTGCCGAGTCTGATACAAAAAATTAAACCGGCGGGTTATTACTCATCTTTCTATTTTGGCGGCCAGTTAATTTATGGCAACATTAAAAGCTTTCTGGTGTTTAACGGCTTTGACAAACTGGTGGAATATAGTGATTTTCCATCTTCATTGCCCAGAGGCAAACTAGGCATACATGATGAGTATACTTTTCCCTACTTCCTAAATGGCCTCCACAGCCAACCGCAGCCTTTTTTCTCGACAATTTTTACCATGAGCACCCACTCGCCATACGATTATGAGAGGCCAACTGTCATCAACTGGCCAAACTATGAGAAAAAATATGTTAATGCAGCCAATTACGCGGATGGCTGTCTGAGAAATTTCTTTACGCAGGCCCAAAAAGAAAAATGGTACGATAACACCTTGTTTATACTTGTTTCGGACCACTGCCACGGTTCATACCGTAACCATCCTTTTTACACGCCGGAGTACCACAAAATTGTATTACTCCTGTGCGGAAATGCCATAAAAGATGAATTTAAAGGAAGCAGGGTGGAGAAGGTAGGTTCACAGACCGACCTCCCGGCTGTTTTGCTTTCACAACTTGAAATAAATCATGATGAATTTCTTTGGAGCAAAGACCTGTGGCAACCTACATGCCCTGAGTTTGCTTTTTATGCCTTTGATGGCGGATTTGGCCTGGTAAGGCCGGGGGCTCATGTCACTTTTGAAACCACTTCCAATTCTGCCTCCGAATTGATAATTGACACTTCGGCAACAATAACCGGGCAGCAACTGCTCAAACAAGCTAAATCATATATGCAATGTAGCTTTCAGCAATATATGGATTTTTAATAATTGTCGTTGATGTCGTTTCTTTTATTAAGTATTATTGTATAAAATTCATTGATTTATTTATTAATTTTGATGAGGAATACTAAAAAAACTATTATAACCTACGAATAAATGAAAAGAATATA